>CANFIC010000230.1 GCA_947446685.1 Burkholderiales bacterium | reverse complement strand
TCCTCAGTTCCGACGATGAAGACCAGCGCAAAGAAGCTTTCGACGAGGTCGCACTGCTCACCCCGATCATCAAGGCCTTCATCACTGACAACGCCTGGATCGCCACCTCGCATTGCATGCAGGTCTTCGGCGGCCATGGCTTCATCCATGACTGGGGCATGGAACAGTTTGTCCGCGATTCCCGCATCAACATGATCTACGAGGGCACCAACACGATCCAGTCGCTGGATCTGCTGGGCCGCAAGGTGCTCGGCGACAACGGTGCCAAGCTGCGCAAGTTCGGCGAGAGGATCGCGGCTTTTGTCGAAGAAGAGGGTACCGACGAGGCGATGCAGGAATTCATCAACCCGCTGGCCGAGTTGGGCGACAAGGTCACCAAGCTGACCACCGAGATCGGCATGAAGGCTTTCATGAACCCGGATGAAGTCGGCGCGGCTGCTGTGGACTATCTGCGCGTCGTTGGCCATCTGACCTTCGCTTATTTCTGGGCCCGCATGGCCAAGGTGGCGCTGGCCAAGCAGGGCAGCGGCGACCCGTTCTACAAGGCCAAGCTGGCGACAGCGCGCTTCTACTTTGCCAAGCTGCTGCCGGAAACCGCGGCGCTGATCCGCACTGCCCGCGCCGGCCTGCCATCGTTGATGGAAATGGACGAAGCCTTGTTCTGAGGCCCGCGCGGGGCCGCGCATTGACCGCTGCATGGCCAGCGACAAGATCATCCGAGGAGAGAATTCATGAAAAAATTTGTTGGCGCCGCAGCGCTTTGCTTGTTGACCAATTTCGCGCTGGCCCAAACCAGCCCTCTGGGCCTGTGGAAGACCATCGACGATGACGGCCGCACCGAGAAATCACTGGTGCGGATCACCGCCGCAGGGGGCGTGCTGACCGGCCATATCGAGAAGATTTTCGAATCTGCCAAGCAACATGCCTTGTGCGACCAATGCAGCGACGAGCGTCATGGCAAGCCGGTGCTCGGCATGGCGATCATCCGCAATGTCAAGCAGGACACCGACGACAAGGCCCTGTGGGGCGGCGGCGAGATCCTCGACCCGAACAATGGCAAGACTTACAGTGCCAGGCTGAAACCGGTCGAAGGCGGCAAGAAGCTGGAGATGCGCGGCTATATCGGCACGCCGATGTTCGGCCGTACGCAGACCTGGATCCGCGTTGAATGAAATTTCAGGCCAAGCGCAAGCTTGCTTTCTTGACTTTTAGGAGAACCCCGTGAGTCGATTCCTTGTTCGTAAAGTCGCTGTGCTCGGCGCAGGCGTGATGGGCGCGCAGATTGCCGCGCATCTGGTCAATCTGAAATTGCCGGTGGTCCTGTTCGATCTGCCGGCCAAAGAGGGTCCGAAGAACGGCATCGTCAGCCGCGCGATCGACGGCCTGAAAAAGCTCAAGCCTGCGCCGCTGGGTGTGGCCGAGGACGCCGCGCTGATCCAGCAGGCCAATTACGAAGAGCACCTGGATCTGTTGCTGGGCTGCGATCTGATCATCGAGGCGATTGCCGAGCGGATGGACTGGAAGCTCGATCTGTACAAGAAGATCACGCCCTTTGTCGCCCCCCATGCGATCGTTGCCAGCAACACCTCGGGCTTGTCGATCACCAAGCTGGCCGAAGTGCTGCCCGAAGCCATCAAACCGCGCTTTTGCGGCATCCATTTCTTCAATCCGCCGCGCTATATGTCGCTGGTCGAGTTGATCAACACGCCGACCACCTTGCCCGAGGTGATCGACCAGCTCGAATCCTTCGTCACCAGTGCGCTGGGCAAGGGTGTGGTGCGCGCCAATGACACGCCGAACTTCGTCGCCAACCGGGTCGGCATCGCCGGCATGATGGCGACGATGATCGAGGCCGAGAAGTTCGGGCTCAGCGTCGACGTGGTCGATGACCTGACCGGCAAGAAGCTCGGCCGCGCTTCCAGCGGCACCTTCCGCACGGCCGATGTGGTGGGCCTCGATACGATGGCCCATGTGGTCAAGACGATGCAGGACAGCCTGCCCGATGATCCGTTCTATTCGATCTATGCGACGCCCAAAGTGCTGGCCGGTCTGATCGAAAAGGGTTCATTGGGCCAGAAAACCGGCGGCGGTTTCTACAAGAAGGTCGGCCGCGACATCCAGCGCCTGGATTTCGCCAGCGGCGACTATGTGGCTGGCGGCAAGAAGGCCGACGAGATCGTCGCGCGCATCCTGAAGAAGGCGGCCCCCGACCGGCTCAAGCTGTTGCGTGAATCGACCAATCCGCAAGCGCAGTTCCTCTGGGCCATCCTGCGCGACAGCTTCCACTATGTCGCTGTGCATCTGGGTGATGTTGCCGACACGGCGCGCGAGATCGACTTCGCGATGCGCTGGGGCTTCGGCGCCCAGCAAGGCCCGTTCGAGCTCTGGCAGGCGGCGGGCTGGAAACAGGTGGCCGAATGGATCAGCGAAGACATCGCTGCCGGCAAGACTTTGAGCAACGCTGCATTGCCGGCCTGGGTCTTCGAAGGCCCGGTCGCCGACAACGCCGGCGTGCACAGTCCTGCAGGCTCCTGGAGTGCGGCCGAAGGTCGTTTCAAACCGCGTGCCAAGCTGCCGCATCAACAGCGCCAGGCTTTCCCCGAGAGCCTGTTCGGCGAAGGCGCGGTGGCGCCTTTGCAAGCCGGCACCGAGCTGTTCAAGAATGAGGATCTGCGTGTCTGGACGCAGGACGGCGAAGTGCTGATTGCTTCGATCACGGCCAAGCTGCATCTGATCAGCCCGGCGGTGGCTGAAGGTCTGCTGCAGGCCATCGATCTGGCGGAGAAGAGCTACAAGGGTCTGGTGATCTGGTCGCCCGATGATGTGTTCTCGGCTGGCGCCAACCTGGAGTCGCTGATGCCGGTCTTCATGAAGCTCGGCGCCAAGGGCATCCTGCCGGAAGAAAAGAAGCTGCAGGACGCGATGCTGCGCCTGCGCTATGCGGCCGTGCCGGTGGTCGCCGCGATGCGCGGCATGGCGCTGGGCGGTGGCTGTGAACTGGCCGTGCATTGCGCGCGCCGGGTTGCCCATCTGGAAAGCTATGTTGGTCTGGTCGAAGTCGGCGTCGGGTTGATCCCGGGCGGCGGCGGCCTGACTTATATCGCGCGCCGGGCTGCCGAGATGGCCAACGCCGGCAATGCCGGTGCCGACATCTTTGCCTTCCTGAAAGACGGCTTCACCACCGCAGCCACAGCCAAGGTCTCGACCTCGGCGCTGGAAGCGCGCAAGAACGGCTTCCTGCTCGACAGTGACCTGATCGTGCCGAACAAGGACGAGTTGCTCTTCGTCGCTTCGGCGCAAGTCAAGGCGATGGCCGATTCGGGCTACCGCGCGCCTTTGAAAGCGCTGTTCCCGGTGGCCGGGCGCTCGGGTATCGCGACGATCAAGGGCCAGCTGGTCAATATGCGCGACGGTGGTTTCATCAGCGCGCATGACTATCACATCGCCAGCTTGATCGCCGATGTGGTCTGCGGCGGTGAGGTCGAAGCCGGATCGCTGGTCAGCGAGGAATATCTGATGTCGCTGGAGCGCAAGCATTTTTGCGGCCTGCTCGATCATCCGAAGACGCAGGAGCGGATCATGGGCATGCTTCAAACGGGCAAACCGGTCAGGAATTGATGGAGCTACTGCGCGAATGTCTGGCGTTGTTGGGCGGTGCTCGGAATCCTCACGTACCGGAAGTACGTTCCGCCTCCTGCGCTCCGTCCGCCTAGCCAGCCATCCGCTCGCGACGCCCCATCAATCCCTGACGCAGACCGCGCCTCATCGCAAGAACAAATTCATTTGCCGATCAACTAAAGGATCAGGATCATGAGCAAGCAAGTCCAGGAAGCCTATATCTGTGCCGCCACCCGTCTGCCCATCGGCAAATCGGGTCGTGGTTATTACAAGAACACCCGCCCTGACGAGATGCTGGTGCGTGCCATTCAGGCGGCATTGGCCCAGGTGCCGACGCTGGACCCGAAGGCGATCGAGGATGCCATCGTCGGCTGCTCCTTCCCCGAAGGTGAGCAGGGCATGAACATCGCGCGTATCGCCGCAGTCCTGTCTGGCCTGCCGACCTCGGTCGGCGGGGTGACGGTCAACCGTTTCTGCGCATCGGGTCTGACCGCGATCCAGATGGCGGCAGACCGTATCCGCGTCGGCGAGGCCGAGGTGTTGATCGCGGCCGGCGTCGAGTCGATGAGCATGGTGCCGATGAGCGGCAACAAGCCTTCGCTGGCCCCGTCGATCTTCGAACGCGACGAGAACGTCGGCGTCGCCTACGGCATGGGCCTGACGGCGGAGAAGGTCGCGCAGCAATGGAAGATCAGCCGCGAAGCGCAGGATGAATTCGCGCTGCAATCGCATTTGCGCGCCTTGCGTGCGATCCAGGCGGGCGAGCACAGGGACGAGACCACGCCCTACGAGTTGCTCGAGCGCAGACCGAACCTGGCGGACGGTTCGATCAACATCGAGCGCCGCATCGTCGACTGCGACGAAGGCCCGCGCAGCGACACCTCGATCGAAGGTCTGGCCAGGCTGCGCGCCGTCTTCGCTGCCAAGGGCAGTGTCACCGCAGGCAACAGCTCGCAGACATCAGATGGCGCCGGCGCGCTGATCATCGCTTCCGAGGCGGCGGTCAAGCGCTTCGGGCTGACACCGCTGGCGCGCTTTGTCTCGTTCGCCGTGCGCGGCGTGCCGCCCGAGCTGATGGGCATAGGCCCGATCGAGGCGATCCCGGCGGCGCTGAAGCTGGCCGGCATCCGCGCACAAGACCTCGACTGGGTCGAGTTGAACGAAGCCTTTGCGGCGCAGTCGCTGGCGGTGCTGAATGATCTCGACGGCAAGGGCATCACGCTTGACCGGGCGCGCGTCAATCCGAATGGCGGCGCGATTGCGCTCGGCCATCCGCTCGGCGCCACCGGCGCAATCCGGGCCGCCACCGTCATCCATGGCCTGCGCCGCAACAATCTGAAATACGGCATGGTGACCATGTGCGTCGGCACAGGGCAGGGCGCAGCCGGAATTTTCGAGCGCGTCTGAGCCCCATCGCAGCAACCCGGAGAACCCTTTCATGAGCATCAAGACCGCCATCGTCAACGGTATCAGCACGATCGAGATCGCCCGCCCTGAGAAGAAGAATGCGCTGACCCGGGCGATGTACCAGGAGATGGCCGACGCCCTGTTGGCAGCCAACGCCGACAAATCGGTGCGCGCTTTGTTGATCCAGGGTCAGCCGACGATCTTCACCTCGGGCAATGACATCGAGGATTTCATGGCCAGTCCGCCGCGCGATGAAGAAGCGCCGGTGTTCCAGTTCATGCGCGCGCTGGTCGGCTGTGAAAAGCCGGTGATCGCAGCGGTCAATGGCGCGGCCATCGGCATCGGCACCACCCTGCTGCTGCATTGCGACTTTGTCTATGTTGCCGATGACTCTCGCCTGGCCATGCCTTTTGTCGGTCTCGGGCTGGTGCCCGAATTTGCCTCCAGCCTGGTCCTGCCGCGCTTGATGGGGCATGCTCGCGCGGCGGAAAAACTGCTGTTGGGCGACCCGTTCACTGGCGCCGATGCGGTCGAGTGCGGAATTGCCAATGCGGTGCTGCCGGCGGCTGAAGTGGTGGCGCAGGCGCGGCGTGTGGCCGAGCGCTTCAACAAACTGGCGCCGAGTGCGGTGCGCGAAAGCAAGCGCCTGATGCGCCGGCATAGCAGCGAGGAAGTGATGGCAACGATCAAGGTCGAGGCCGAAATTTTCGGTAAAAGACTGCGTTCACCTGAAGCGATGGAAGCCTTTCAGGCCTTCTTCCAGAAACGTCAGCCGGACTTTTCGAAGTTCGACTGAGGCGCAGCAGCCGGGTCAGGCGGCCAGGTAAAGCAGGGCAACGCAAGTTATCACCGCGACGCCACCCGCCAGCCCGAGGGCGGCATGGATGGCGACCTGGCCTGCCGGCATGGCCGGAAACAGCTGCAAGCCGATGAAGAATGCAAGGCCGCTGATCAAGGGATGCTCTGCATAACTCAACACAAGCGCGGTCAAATCCATGTACACAGCCTTGACATCCCGGCCAACCCGGCTCGCCGCATCGCGGACAGTGACCGGACCTGCGCCACAAAGTGCTTTCAACAATTCCCAGCGCTTGGCTGTCAGCACCTTCCAGAGAAGTTCCGG
>CANFIC010000229.1 GCA_947446685.1 Burkholderiales bacterium | reverse complement strand
TCCCCTCGAGACTGCAGCCTGGCTTCACCAAAGCGCGGGATCAATTTCTTCATCACCCGGTCGCGTTTGGCCAAATGTCGGCAAGCCTCGTCCCAGTAGTCCGGGGTCACCCCGGCGGCGGCACTCGGACCCATCATTTCAGGCTTTCATCCAAGTGGTACCTGCAGGCGAATCCTGCAAGACGATGCCGGCGCTCAACAGTTCGGCACGGATACGGTCGGCAGCCACAAAGTCGCGTGCGGCCTTGGCCTGGGCCCTGGCTTCGATTTGCAAGGCAATTGCCGCTTCATCGAGGCCGCTGCCAGCTTGCAGATATTGGCGCGGCGCTTGTTGCAGCACGCCCAGCACCGCACCGAGTTGCTTGAGCAAGGCCGCATCGGTCAGAGAACCGGTCCGGTTCACCTGAGTTGCCAACTCGAACAAGGCCGCCAGCGCACCCGGCGTATTGAAATCATCATCCATCGCCGCCTGGAATTCGACCGCCTGCGGATGATTCCAATCGAGTTCGATCTCGGGCACCTGTAAACCGTCCAGCGCCGTATAGAGGCGACGCAGGGCTGAGCGGGCATCTTCGAGATTGGTATCGCTGAAATTGAACGGGCTGCGGTAATGAGTGCGCAGCATGAAATAACGCAGCGTCTCACCATCGAAGCGCTTCATGACATCCTGGATGGTAAAAAAGTTGCCCTCCGATTTGGACATCTTCTCGTTGTCGACATTGAGGAAGCCGTTGTGCATCCAGACATTGACGAACGGCTGCCCCGAAGCGCCCTCACTCTGGGCAATCTCGTTTTCATGATGCGGAAACTGCAAGTCAAGTCCGCCGCCATGAATATCAAAATGCTCACCCAGCAGCGCGCAACTCATGGCCGAGCATTCGATATGCCAACCCGGCCTGCCGGAGCCAAATTCGCTCGGGTACTTGGCATCTTCGGGTTCATCCGCCTTGGCAGCCTTCCAGAGCACGAAATCGAGCGGGTCTTGCTTGCCGTCATCGACCGCTACGCGTTCACCAGCGCGCAAGTCATCCAACGATTTACCGGACAACTTGCCATAACCCGCAAACTTGCGCACCGAAAAATTCACGTCACCGTTGCTGGCCCGGTAGGCCAAGCCCTTGCGTTCGAGCTTGGAGATCAAGCCGAGCATCTCCCCGACATAGTCGGTCGCGCGCGGCTCATGGGTCGGCCGCTCAATCCCCATCGCACCGATGTCACGGTGCATCGCCGCGATCATCTCGTCGGTCAGCGCCCGAATCGTGATGCCACGCTCGAGCGCACGCTTGATGATCTTGTCATCGATGTCAGTGATATTGCGCACATAGGTGACGCTGTAGCCGCTCTGCTTGAGCCAGCGCTGCGCTACATCGAAGGCCATCATCATTCGCGCATGGCCGACGTGGCAGAGATCGTAAATGGTCATGCCGCAGACATACATGCGCACTTGACCAGGCATGATAGGGGCAAATTGCTGGACCGAACGGGTCAGGGAGTTGTAGATACGAAGGGACATGGAGCAACAAGGCCAGCCTCAGCACAATGCCGAAGCCGTGAATTCACTGGACGGCTACGGTCAGTGCCCGCTGCTAGCCCGCTTGGAGGCTTCCGCAGGATCGGGCTTGGCGCCGTAGAATGAAACCAAGTATAGCGGTCGACTTGCCCAAAGGATCGACGCCAGACCTCAGCAAAGACCCTGACTTCCATCGACGAATGACCCAATATCAAACAAATTCGCTGATGACTTTCCGCCTGTTTTCACGCCTTGCCCTGCTCGTACTCCTGTCAATTGCCGGCAGCGCCAGCGCCAGCGAACTGGATCGGGCGCAACAACAATGGTTTGCCGGCCAGCGCAGCCAGGCGGTGGCAACATTGGAGGGCGCGCTGAGCAAGACACCCGATGAGTTGAAACTGCGCTTTGCCCTTGGGGTGATGCGGATGGAAATGGGGCAAGTGAGCACGGCCCGCAGCATCTTCACCGCCCTGGCCCAGGATTTTCCGGATTTGGCCGAACCGCACAACAATCTGGCCGTCATCAATGCCAGCCTGGGCGAACTCGATCAGGCACGCAGCGAACTTGAACAGGCCCTGCGCCTGCAACCTGACCATGCACAGGCTTTGGAAAACCTCGGCGATGTGCTGTTGAGACTCGGCCTGCGCGCCTATCAAAGGGCCAAGCAATCGGCCCTGGCCCCCTCCGAGACCTTGAACTTGAAGCTCGTCCGCACCCAGAACCTGTTGCAAGAAACCACACCCAAAGGCCGTTGAGCCCGACTGAGGGACAATCAATCCGGCCACTATTCCCCTACATCAAGACATGCACACCAAGCCAAAATCCAAACTCAAACGCTGGTTGGCAATCGGCTCCAGCATCGCGCTGCTGGCCTTTGCTGCCCAAGCCCAGACCGTCCGCCTGAGCACCAGCCAAGGCGACATCCGCATTGCATTGGATGCTGAACATGCGCCGAAGTCGGTCGCCAACTTCGTTCAGTATGTCAAGGCCGGCCATTACAACGGCTTGATTTTTCACCGCGTCATCTCCGAGTTCATGATCCAGGGCGGCGGCTTCACGCCAAAAATGGACCAACGGCCCACCAAGCCGCCGATTCCACTGGAATCCCGCAACGGACTGCTCAATGTCCGCGGATCGATCGCGATGGCGCGGACCGGCGACCCCAACTCGGCCACGGCACAGTTCTTCATCAACACCGTCGACAATGCGTTTCTGGACGCCGCCAATTCTGCCGACGGCAATGGCTATGCGGTGTTCGGCCGCGTCCTCGAAGGCATGGACGTAGTCGACAAAATTCGCGCCATGCCTACCGGCAACAAGAACGGCCAGCAGAATGTGCCGCTCACCCCCATCCTTATCACCAAAGCCATTGTGGAGCCCAAGAAATGACCAAGACCGTAGAACTGCATACCAACCATGGCCTGATCCGCATCGAACTTGACGATGTCAAAGCACCGATTTCGGTCGAGAATTTCCTCTCCTATGTCCGCAGCGGCCATTACGACGGTACGGTTTTCCACCGCGTCATCAAGGGCTTCATGATCCAGGGCGGCGGATTTGCTCCGGGCATGAAACAAAAGCCGACCACTGGCGAGATCCAGAACGAAGCCAACAACGGCCTGAAGAACGAGCATTACACGCTGGCGATGGCGCGCACCAATGTGCCGCATTCGGCTTCAAGCCAGTTCTTCATCAATGCGACCGACAACGGCTTCCTGAACTTCAAGTCCGAGACTCCTTCGGGCTGGGGCTATGCCGTTTTCGGCAAAGTCGTAGCGGGCACTGACGTCGTTGACGCAATTGAAAAAGTCAGGACCGGCAACGCCGGCGGACATGGCGATGTACCGGTCGAAGATGTGCTGATCGAGCGAGCCGTTGAAATCAGCTGATTTCGCTGCGGCAGCACCGGCTGAACTGC
This sequence comes from Burkholderiales bacterium, assembly GCA_947446685.1. Taxonomy (GTDB): domain Bacteria; phylum Pseudomonadota; class Gammaproteobacteria; order Burkholderiales; family Burkholderiaceae_C; genus Paucibacter_A. The sequence continues at coordinate 2,743 of CANFIC010000229.1, read as the reverse complement.
TGGCGCCGCCGCATTGGCTGCAGATCGACTTCTTGTCCGACCTGCATCTGGCGCCGCAAACGCCTGCCACCTTGGCAGCTTTGCGTCGCCACCTGCTTGACACAACGGCCCAGGCCATTTTCTTGCTGGGCGACATTTTCGAAGTCTGGATTGGCGACGATGCCAGAACCCAGCCCTTCGAAGCCGAATGCCTGTCGATCTTGCGCGATGCCAGCCGGCATGCCGCAATCTTCTTCATGGCGGGCAACCGTGATTTCCTGGTCGGCCGCGACTTCCTCGACGACTGTCAGATACAGGGGCTGGCCGATCCCACCAGCTTGTTCGCCTTTGGTGATCGCTGGTTGCTCAGCCATGGCGACGCGCAATGCCTGGCTGATCTGCCCTATCAGGCCTTTCGCAGCAAGGTACGCAGCCAGCCATGGCAGGCTGAATTCCTGGCATTGCCGATCGAACAACGCCAGACATTGGCCAGGCAGATGCGCGATGCCAGCCAGGCAAGCCAGGCCAGCAACCCAGTCCTTGTCGATCTCGACGAGCAATGCTGCATACAGATGCTTGAGCAAGCCGGCAGCACACAGCTGATCCACGGCCATACCCATCGACCCGCCACGCATTCATTGGCCCCAGGCATGCAGCGCCATGTACTGTCTGATTGGGATTTTGACTGTCCGAAGCCGCGCGGCGACCTGCTGAGGCTCTCGAGCAGCGGTCTGCAGCGAATCCAGCTGGGCTGATGCTGAACCGCCTGCTGCGGGCCTGGACGCAGCTGCAGGAGGCGCGTGCGCTGCGGCGCCATCCGATCCCCGACCCGCTGTGGCAATTGACCCTGCTTCGCTACCCTTTTCTGGGACAACGCAATGCCGCTGACCTGGCCGATCTGCGCCGGATGTGCTCGCTGTTCCTGGCGACCAAGGAATTTCACGGCGTGGCCGGATTCGAGATCAGCGACGAAGTTGCCCTGGCCGTTGCTGCCCAGGCCTGTCTGCCGGTGCTGCGCCTGGGACTACATTGGTATGACGGCTTCATCGGCATCGTCATGCATGCCGATGAGGTGCTTGCGCAGCGCGAACAGATAGACGAAGACGGCATCACCCACAACTTTGAAGAAAGGTTGGCGGGCGAGGCGATGTCAGGCGGGCCCTTGATGTTGACCTGGACTTCGATCGACGTCGACGAAGACCCAGCCGCAGCATCAACCGACAGCATTTTCAACCTCGTCATTCATGAGTTCGCCCATGTCATGGACATGCGGGATGGTCAGGCGCAAGGTATGCCGCCACTGCCCACAAGAGACAGCCAGGAACGTTGGGTGAGCGTGATCTCGGCGGCCTGGGAAGATTTTTGCGCAAGAGTCGATGCCGGCCAGTCGACCTTGATCGATCCCTATGGCGCCGAGAGTCTGGAGGAATTCTTCGCCGTCGCGGTCGAGGCGTTTTTCGTGGCGCCGACTGCGCTGCGCAGCGAAGATCCGGCGCTCTACCGCTTGCTGGCCGATTTCTTCCAACAAGATCCGGCCAAATGAAAATCGGCCCGCAGGCCGATTTTCAGCAAGCGCCAAACACAAGTCAGCTGGTGGTGGCCGGCTGTGCTTTGGGCTTGTTGTCGCGCAGCTTCAAGGGCTGGATGTCGAGCAGCACAGCGCCCTGAGCATCGACGTCGACCCGCAGGCGTCCGCCATCGACCAGGCGGCCGAACAGCAACTCATCAGCAAGCGCGCGCCTGATGGTGTCCTGAATCAGCCGCTGCATCGGCCGGGCTCCCATCAAGGGGTCGAAGCCCTTCTTGCCCAGATGGTGTCGCAACTCATCGCTGAAGGTGACCTCGACCTTCTTCTCCTGCAACTGGGCCTCGAGTTGCAACAAGAACTTGTCGACCACGCGCAGGATGATTTCCTCATCCAGCGGACGGAAGGACACGATCGCGTCGAGGCGATTGCGGAACTCGGGCGAGAACAGGCGCTTGATGTCGACCATCTCATCACCCTGCTGACGCACGGTGGTGAAGCCGATCGTTGACTTATTCATCGTCTCAGCGCCCGCATTGGTCGTCATGATGATGATGATGTTGCGGAAATCCGCCTTGCGTCCGTTGTTGTCGGTCAGTGAGCCGTGGTCCATCACCTGCAGCAGCACATTGAACACATCGGGATGGGCTTTTTCGATCTCGTCGAACAGCAGCACCGCATGCGGCTTCTTGGTCACCGCCTCGGTCAGCAAGCCACCCTGATCAAAACCGACATAGCCCGGAGGCGCGCCGATCAAGCGGCTGACGGCATGGCGCTCCATGTACTCGGACATGTCGAAGCGAATCAGTTCGATGCCCAGGATATAGGCGAGCTGCTTGGCCACTTCGGTCTTGCCGACCCCGGTCGGGCCGCTGAACAGGAACGATCCGATCGGCTTGTCCGGCTTGCCAAGGCCTGAACGGGCCATCTTGATCGCAGCGGCCAGCGCGTCGATGGCGGGTTCCTGCCCGAAAACCACCGAGTTCAGGTCGCGATCGAGCGTCTTCAGTTTGCCGCGGTCATCGCTTGACACCGAGGCGGGCGGGATGCGCGCGATCTTGGCGACGATGTCCTCGACCTCGGCCCGGGTGATGGTCTTCTTCTGCTTGTTCTTGGGCAGAATGCGCTGGGCTGCGCCGGCTTCATCGATCACGTCGATTGCCTTGTCGGGCAGATGCCGGTCATTGATGTATTTGGCGGACAACTCGGCGGCCGCTTGCAGGGCGCCGAGCGCGTACT
>CANFIC010000228.1 GCA_947446685.1 Burkholderiales bacterium | reverse complement strand
GTGGTCGCCGACTACGGCCCGGGCCATGATGCTGAAGGTCAGTTCAAGAAAACCTTCAGCGCGGCCGGCGGAGAAATCGTCGGCGAAGTACGGGTCCCGGTGAAAAATCCAGACTTCGCGCCCTATCTGCAAAAAGTCAAGGACACCAAACCGGACGCTGTGTTCCTGTTCGTTCCTGCCGGAGAAATGGGCATAGCCTTCATGAAGGGTTTCCAGGAACGCGGCCTGGCCCAAGCCGGCATCAAGCTGATCGCCACCGGTGACCTCACTGACGAGGACGTCATTGATTCGATCGGCGAGCCAGCGATCGGCGTGATCAACTCATTCCACTATGCGCAGGCCCACAAATCGGCTGAAAACCAGGCTTTCACTGCAGCCTATATCAAAGCTTATCCAAACGATCGCCCCAACTTTATGGCTGTGGGTGGCTATGACGGTATGCGCTTGATTGCCGAAACCTTGAAGAAAACCGGCGGAAATGCTGATGCCGAGAAGTTCGTCGAAGCAGCCAAGGGACTGAAGTGGATGAGCCCGCGCGGGCCGGTCAGCATCGACCCGGTCACCCGCGACATCATTCAAAACGTCTACATCCGCCGGGTCGAGAAAGTTGGCAATCAATTGCAGAACGTCGAATTCGACCAGGTGAATGACGTCAGGGATCCAGGCAAACCGTGATCAACCAGGCGTGCGGCTCTATTTGCACGCTTTAAAGAAAATACTTCAGAGAACCATGTCATGACCATCATCTTTGATGGCCTTGCCTCGGGCATGTTGCTGTTCCTGATCAGCGTCGGCCTGTCGGTTACCTTGGGCTTGATGAATTTCGTCAACCTGGCCCATGGTTCATTCGCCATGCTCGGTGGTTATGTCTGCGCGCTGATGCTGTCGCGCTATGGCCTGCCCTTCTTGCTGGCGATCCCGCTGGCCGCGCTGGTCGCGGCGCTGGCCGGTGTTTTGCTGGAGCGTCTTTTGTACCGGCGCCTCTATGCCGCTTCGCCTTTGGACCAGGTGCTGTTCTCGATCGGCCTGAACTTCATGGCGATCAGCGCTGCGCATTATTTCTTCGGCGCGCAGCAGCAGCCGATGGTGCTACCTGAGTTTCTGCGCGGACAGCTGCATTTTTCCGGACTCGATGTCGGCATCTACCGCCTGTTCCTGATCGCGATAGGGCTCACCCTGGCACTGGGCCTGCAATGGCTGCTCGCGAATACGCGCTTTGGTGCCCAGTTGCGTGCGGCGGTCGACAACCCGCGCGCGGCCCGCGGGCTTGGCATCAATGTCGAACGAATTTTCACCCTGGCTTTTGCACTTGGCTCGGCCTTGGCGGGCATGGGCGGTGCGTTGGGGATCGAAATCCTCGGTCTGGACCCGGGCTTCCCGGTCAAGTACATCGTCTATTTCCTGATCGTGGTGGCCGTGGGCGGCAGCGGCAACATCAAGGGCTCCTTGATTGCCGCCCTGCTGCTCGGGCTGTGCGATGTTGCAGGCAAGTATTACCTGCCGCAATTCGGTGCCTTTGTCATCTATGTGGTGATGGTGGTGATGCTGATCGCCCGGCCGCAAGGGCTCTTCAACCGCCGGTTGCTCAGCTAGACATGTCGAACAAGCTCGGTCCTTCCGAACTCGACCCGCTGCGGCGTGCTGCTGACTGGCAGCGCTGGGAGTACGCCTTCTGGTTGCTGCCGCTGGCGGCCTATTTCATTTTTCCGAAAAGCCTGTCGCTGCTGTCGCAGATCGCCATCACCGCCTTGTTCGCCTTGTCGCTCGATTTGATCCTTGGCTATGCCGGCATCGTTTCGCTGGGTCAGGCGGCTTTTTTCGGGCTTGGCGCCTATGCGGCAGGGCTGATGGCGGCCCATGGCATGGGGGATCCGACCTTGGGTTTATTGGTCGCCGCCTTGATTGCCGGCTGCGGCGGCTTTGTCAGCAGTTTTCTGGTCCTGCGCGGCACCGACCTGACAAGGCTGATGGTGACCCTGGGCGTGGCCATGATGCTTTACGAGGCCGCCAATAAATTGACCGAGTTGACCGGTGGCGTCGACGGACTGCAAGGCATCGAAGTGAAGCCGCTGCTGGGCTATTTCAACTTTGACCTTTACGGCAAGACCGCGTATTGGTACAGCGTTGTGGTGCTGTTCGCCTTGTTCTTCCTGGCGCGCCGGATCGTGCACAGTCCCTTTGGCCTGTCACTGCAGGGCATCCGACAGAATGTCGGCCGTATGCCCGCTATCGGTGCACCGGTGCATGGCCGCTTGGTCGCGGTCTACACGCTCAGCGCGGCCTATGCTGGCGTGGCAGGCGCCTTGTTGACGCAGACCACCCAGTTCGTGTCGCTCGACGTGCTGGCGTTTTCACGTTCGGCCGAGTTGCTGCTGATGCTGGTGCTGGGTGGTGCCGGCTGCCTTTATGGCGCATTGATCGGCACCGCGGTCTTCATGACAGCTCACCATTTCCTCTCCAACATGAATCCGCAATATTGGCAGTTCTGGCTTGGCGCGCTGCTGGTCTTGATCGTGTTGTTCGCCCGCGACGGCGTGATCGGCCTGCTGCTGCGCCTGCGCGGCTGGTTGAGGAGATCGGCATGAAGCCCGCGCTGCAAACTCGCCGTCTGCTGCGGAAATTCGGCGGTTTCGTCGCCACCAACGATCTGTCACTGAGCGTCGAACAAGGCGCTCGCCATGCCTTGATTGGACCCAATGGCGCGGGCAAGACCACCTTGATCAATTTGCTGACCGGCTTTCTCGAGGCCGATGCCGGCGCAGTGATTCTCAACGGCGACGACGTGACCCATCTGGCGCAACACCAGCGGGTCAAACGCGGCCTGGTGCGCACCTTCCAGATCAACAAACTGTTTGCCGACATGAGCGCGCTCGAGTCGGTGACGCTGGCCGTTTGCGAGCGCATGGGTTGGGGTTGGAACTGGTGGCGGCCGGTCGGCGATCATCAGGCCGCCGTCGACGAAGCCGCCGAGTTGCTCAGCAGCCTGGGCCTGCGCGAGGTCTTGAATCAACCGACCCGCAGCCTGGCTTACGGCAAGCAGCGGCTGATTGAGATCGCACTGGCGTTGGCGGCCCGACCGACGGTCTTGCTGCTTGACGAGCCAGCGGCCGGTGTACCGGCGAGCGAAAGTCGCGAACTCTTCGAGACGATCGCACAGCTGCCGCGCTCGGTCACGATCCTGCTGATCGAACACGACATGGACCTGGTGTTCCGCTTCGCCGATCGGATTTCGGTGCTGGTCAATGGCGCCTTGTTGGCGGAAGACAAGCCGGAGCTGATCGCTGTCGACAAGCGTGTCAGGGAAGTCTATCTGGGGGTGTCACTCGATGGCTGAGTTGCTGCGACTTGAACAGGTCTGCGCCGGCTATGGCGATGCCTTGGTGCTGGAAGATATTTCGCTCAAGCTCGATGCCGGAGGCAGTCTGGCACTGCTGGGCCGCAACGGCATGGGCAAGACCACCTTGATCGCCACATTGATGGGTGCCACCCGCTTCAAATCGGGTCGGATGAACTTTGCTGGTCAAGACCTGACCGCCATCCCGGCCCATGGTCGGGCCGAACAAGGACTGGCTTGGGTGCCACAAGAGCGTGACATTTTCCCCTCGCTGACGGTGCAGGAAAACCTGACTGTCGCGGCCAGACCAGGCCCCTGGCATCTGCAGCGCATCTATTCGATGTTTCCGCGCCTGCAGGAGCGCCATGCCAATCTGGGCAATCAACTGTCGGGCGGGGAGCAGCAGATGCTGGCGATCGCAAGGGCCTTGATGCTGAACCCGAAGCTGTTGCTGCTGGACGAGCCTTTGGAAGGACTCGCGCCCTTGATCGTGCAGGACTTGCTGAATATCATCGGACAGACGCTCAAGTCGGGTGACATGGCGGTGATCCTGGTGGAGCAGCATGCCCATCAAATCCTGCCGCTGACCCAGCAAGCGATGGTGCTGGAACGCGGCCAGGTGGTCTATTCAGGCAGCAGCGACTCGTTGCAGCAAGACCCAAGCCAGTTGGAACATTGGCTGGGAATCGGCACCGGGCTCAAGGCCCAAGAAGGCGCTGCAAGGCCCCAGAGTCGAGCAACCTGATCGAGTATCCCTTGACCTCGATCAGACCGGCACTGATCAACTGACGCAGCAGTCGCGACAGGGTTTCCGGCGTGATCGCCAGTTGAGCCGCGAGCTCACGCTTGCGTTCCCTCAGGGCGACATCGGCGCCGCTTGCAGTTGACCGCTGCAGCAAGAAGGTAATCAGACGCTTTTGTGCGTCCTTGGCCATCAGGTCATGGGTCGCGCCGGTCAAACTTTGGATCGCTTGCGCCATCGACCTCAGCATGCGGTCGCGCATCTCGGGGAAACGGACAAACAGCCGCTCGAAGCCGGACAGTGGCAATTCGAGCAGCAATGCCGGTCCCAAGGCCTGTGCATCCTGAAGATGGCCATTGCTGAGCCAGACGCTGCTGATGTCCAGCCATTGCGGTCCGTGAACTGCACGTTCAAGTTGGAATTGACGGTCGTGGTTGATTCTGCCAAGCCCGACGGTGCCCTGCAGCACCGCAACCAGGTCAGTGGCTTCATGACCGATCTCGAAGGCCAGTTCGCCCGCAGCCAGCCAGCGTGTTCGCGCCAGGGTCTGCAGCGCATGCAATTCATCTGCTGCCAGCTTGGGATCGCCCAGAACAGTACCAAGAACTGCAGCTGATGGCGCGTCAAGGCGCAGGCTGTCGCGGGCATAGCTGCGAAGATGCTCTCGAACAGGATGACGGGCGCTGACAGATTCCACGATTGGGCTTGAAAAACAGTTGTGAGCCAATGTCTGCCAAGCGGAGGAGATCGACTTTGCGCAATGTCAAGCTGAGGCAAGGGCTTCAGGATCCGGTGATACGGGGGTTACCTGTGCTTCGCTGAACCCTTGGACTGGTCCCCCGCAGATCCCAAGATTGAAAATTCGCACCTGCCTGTTTTTTGTGCATGCCCCGCCAAGCCAGCAACGGCGCCGCTTGGCGGACTTGTGGGTCAAGATATCCACAGCCTTGACCACCCTTTCGAGGGAGAACTTTTCGCCTCGAAGGCCGACTTGAAATCGCCGACGAATATCAGCTGGAAGTCGTCCAGCAACAAGTAGCTGCGCAAGGCCTTGTTGACCTGCTCCAGGCTCAGGCCGGCAATCTCCTGATCAACCTGCTGCGACCTCGATTGCGTCCTGCCGAGGTAGAGGTTGTTGGCCGGCGTCCTGGGCAGGTGCGAGACGGTGCTGATTCAGCAAGGCCTGTTGCCTCCGCTTGCCAGTTCCTTGGCGGTAAAGCCATCCCTGATCGCACGAGAGACTTCCCCGCGCAATGCCTGTTCGACTTTGACCCTGTTTTGAGGGGCAAATATCGCGCTGATATTCCAGGGCGAATTCAAGTCGAACGGGCTCAAGGCAAGGTAGGACCCGACACCATCAAACCAAGGGCTTGCTTCTTACGACTGCCCGCTTGCCGCCAGCAACTTCTCCAGCGCCGGCAGCAAAGGTCCGAGTCTTTCCTCAACCGCATCCCGGACCGTATCGACAATGACCTGGGTTTGTCGCTCGATTTCGATATTCATGGTCATGCCGGCTTCCTTCTCGCCGAAGGTGGTCATACGCAGCGTTTCTGGAATCAGCCAGACTTCGAACCAGCCGCCCTTGCGATCGGCCTCGGCCACGGTCAGGCTCGCGCCGTTGATCGCGATATAGCCTTTGGCAAAGATATAGCGCATCCATGGCTGCGGCACAGCCAGTCGCAGCACATGGTTGTTCTCGGGCCGGCGGATTGAGGCCAGCGTCGCCTTGAAATCGACATGGCCTGACAGCGGATGCCCGCCAATTTCGGCGCCATCGCGTGCCGCGCGCTCGACGTTGACGCGACTGCCTGTTGCCAATTCGGCCAGCGTCGTCAACGACAAGGTCTGCTGCATCACGTCGAACTCGGCCGCGTCAGGCCCGACCAAACTTGTGACCGTCAGACAGACGCCATCACAGGACACGCTGGCGCCGATTTCCAGACCATCGCAAAAATGCGCTGGAAATTGCAGCGTGAAGCTGCGCAATCCGGGCCGATCGGTGCTGGCGGAGACGACGGCAACCGCTTGAACAATGCCTGTGAACATGGAAATCTGCGCTGAAGCGGGAAGCCCGCCAGCTTACCAGCTGCTTTCATG
>CANFIC010000227.1 GCA_947446685.1 Burkholderiales bacterium | reverse complement strand
CGGCTTGATGCCAAGCCTCAGCATGCCCGCGCCGCCGATCAAAGCGACACGCTGTTCAAGGCCCGCTCGGCCGAACTGACATCGCTCTGGCGGCGGGCCGCCGTCTGACGCAGCCTCGCGTCGATGATGACCGACTCGTCCATTGAGCCAGGGCGCTGGCAGTTCTGGATCGACCGTGGCGGCACCTTCACCGACCTGATCGGCCGCGCGCCCGATGGCTCGCTGCAGACGCTGAAGCTGCCGTCGGAGAACCCGGAGCAATTCGAGGCGACCGAGCGCATCGGCGCGCAGGGTGAAATCGTCACACGCCAGGCGACGACTATGGTGCGCCGACAGAGCCGAAGCGGCCAGGCTTGATACAGATCAGCTGACCCGACTGATCCAACCGCGGCCGCATCTCTGCGTTGACCGATCACAAGCGCGTCCAGTCACAGCGTCAAAAAATGCTCCGGGAGAGCCGTCAAGCGGCCTCAGTTCAAACCAACCGGAGAATCAAGATGCGTATCTCTTCAATCACCTTGGCCTTGGTCACCTTGCTGGCGGCTTGCGGCGGAGGCGGCGGCAGCAGCAGCGTGAACAATCCACAGGCAGCAGGGGCCTTGCTGATCACGGCCAGCAACTATCAGGCAGTGGCCCAGGAATCGATGTCATCGACCTATTACCTGTTGCAGTCGACCTCGCTGGTCACCGGCGCCCAGGTCGCCAGTGACCGCGTGCTGCTGTCCTTTGGCCTGGCGCAATTGCCGAAGTTGAAGCAATGGTTTGCTGCTGCGCCGAGGCTGGTCACCGGCGCGACGACAACACAGACGAATTCATGCAGCGGCGGCGGCAGCATGAGCGTCAGCGTCACCGATGTGAACGGCAACCAACAGGTCGATGCCGGCGATTCGGTCAGCATGAACCTGGCCAATTGCAATGAGGGCGGTCTGTCGATGAATGGTTCGATGGCCGCATCGTTCACTGCGTTGACCGGCAGTCTCGACAGCAATGTCTATTCAGCCACCATGACCATGAGCTTCACCAACCTGACTGCCGGCACCAGTGCCGGCAGCGCTACAGGCAACGGCAGCATCAACCTTGCCCTCAGCTCAACTGCGGTCAACAACAGCAGGGTCGACTTGACTGTGGCGAGCTTTGCGACTTCGGACAACTATGGCGGCGTCAGCAGCACGCGTTCGCTGCAAGACTTCATGATCAGCGACACCCGCACGCCTTCGGGACTTGGCTTCCTCAGTTCGACCTCGATCGCCGGCACCTTGACCAGCTCGGCGCTCGAGTCCAGGCCATTCACCTTGAGCACGGTTGCACCGCTGTTGCGCTACAGCAGCGAAAGCTACCCGTCGAGCGGACAACTGAAGGCGGTGGGCATGAATGGCAGCCAGGTCAGGTTCACCGCGCAGAGCCTGACGAACGTGTTGATCGAGCTCGACGCAGACGGCAACGGCATCTATGAAGCCTCGGTCATCAAGGCATGGCTCGACCTGCTTTGATGCGCCCTGTCATTGCGATCTGCATGGCCTTTCTGCATGGCGTGGCGTTGGCAGATTGCAGCTTGCCGGTCCCGGCACTCGATGCTGGCGTCTGGCAGAGCCGCTGGGAAGAGTTCAATGCGCAAGGGCGCAAGTTGCTGCGCGAAAAAGGCACCCTGCACACGCAGGGCCTGAGCTTGGGCAGTGACTGCGGCGCCATGCATTGGACCGGCCGCATCAGTCAGGTAAACGGTCTTCGCGCCTATCGGGGCGTCAGCAGCAGCGATATGCCCTTGCAAACGAGCAGCAGAATCGAGCAACAGCAGGCCAGGCTGGTGGTCCTGCGCGAGGTGTCCGCAGCATGGTCGCTCGGTGCCAGCCTGGGCTACCGCAGGATCCAACGCGACATCGCCGGAGTCGGTCTGGTTGAAGGCTACCCGGAACGATTCGATGACTGGCAGGCGACCGCAGGCTTGCGATTTGCGGCGGCAGATTGGAACGGATTGAAGGTCTCGGCCGAGGCCTGGCTTGGCGCCGGCCCGAAGGGCTCGATGCTGCTGCGCCTGCCTCATGCCGATCCGGCGACCTTGCGCCTGGGGCCAAGCCGGATGGTGCAAATCGGTCTGCAAGTCAGCGGCAAGCTGGCTGGCGGGCTGACCGATCGTTGGGGTTGGCAGCTGCGGCTGGACCAGGTCGCCGAGCGCTTCGCCGCCGGGGCTGGTCAGGCGATATTTCGCAACGGCATCCTGATCGGCGGCGCAGCCCAACCGGAAACGCATCAATCAGCATTGAGCTTGCTGGGAGTTCTGCGCTACAGCTTCTAGGATTTATGACTTGCCTGCCAAACGGCTGACCATTTCCTTGAGCGAGATGGCAGTGGCGCCATGAGGCAGGCCGAATTGCTCGGATCCGGGGTACACCACAAAGCGGTTTTTCAGGCCCAGTTCATCGCATGCAATGACAAAGCCCTTGTCTATTTTTGGTGCGGAAGAACGTTTCACTTCAATCGCCAGTTCCGGTACGCCCCCACGCTCGAACACCAGGTCAATTTCCGCACCGTCTTGAGAACGGTAGAAGCAAGGTCTGCGACTTTCACCCGCTGCGGCAATCAGGTTTTCCAGCACAAAGCCCTCATAGCTATGCCCTGCTACGGGGTGCCCTAGCAGGCGATCGAGCGTGTCGATCTTCAATAAGCCATGGACAAGGCCGCTGTCGCGGATATAGATCTTGGGTGCTTTGACCAAGCGTTTGGTCAGACTTCCGCTCCACGGTTGTAGCCTGCGCAGCAGTTTCAGGTCGACCAGCAAGTCGAGGTAGCGGGCGACAGCGGGGGCACTGACACCCAAGCTGGTTGCCAGACGGGCCTGGTTCAGCAAGCTGCCCTGTTGGTGAGCCAGCATGGTCCAGAGACGTCCCACCGTTTCAGCGGGCAACCGCGGTGCGAACATGGGGACATCTCGTTCCAGATAAGAGCGGATGAAGTCACGCCGCCAATCAAGGCTTGCAACATCACTTGGCGCCAGCAGGCTGTCCGGGAATCCCCCTCTGTGCCACAAGGAAGATTCGGTGATGCCGCTCGGCTGGATTTCCAGGATGTCGAGCGCAGGCATGTCCAGATAAGCCACTCGACCTGCGAGTGACTCGGAAGCCTGGCGCATCAGGTCGAGCGCGGCCGAACCCAGGAGCAGAAAATGGCCATAACGTTTGCCTTGCGCGCGGCGCTCATCGATGATCCCGCGTAGCACTTCAAACAGCCCGGGCGCCCTGTGGATCTCGTCAATCACGACCAGGCGGTCCGGGCTTTGACGCAAATAGCCATCTGCATCTTCGATTTTCAGGCGATCGGAAGGTCGCTGGCGCTCAATGGCTTGCCGTCTCACTGCGATGGCTTTGCCGCCTGTCCCCTTGGCAGCAACTCGCAACGCCCGGCAAGGCAAATGGCGCCGGGGTCGGTGACAAATGAACAATCCGACGCCATGCCGCTGCGGCGCAACTCGGCCTCGCGCAAGCTGCGATGCTGCGCCACCAGTGACTTCAGTTTTGGCCCATCGCTTTGCTGGGTCGACCAGGCCAAATAGCTTTCCGGCCCGCCGCAGGCCTTGGCGCCGATCGCAAGGGTCCGGCATTGCTGCGGGCCATCGCAGGCCGCAGCGCCGACTTCGGCTTGAATCTGCGGCCACAGACTGGCTGAAGACATCAGCTCAGTAGCGCAGGCGCTGACCATGAAGATGGCGGACAAGCAGAAAGACGCAGATTTCATGCAGTGATCGTGAGGCAGCACTGCGGGCTTTGCAAGCGCCTGGCTCAAGCCGCTCGCAGGCAATCGACGATCTTCATCCTCGCCGCACGCCAGGCCGGGATGAAGCCCCCGACCACCCCCATGAACAGCGCGAAGGCCAGCGTCTGCCAGGCGATCGTCGGCGTCAGTTTGAACTGGAAGGCCAGTTCGGCAAAGGTCTGGAAATTGGTCGTCGAGATATTCACCGTCTGCATCAATGAAGCCGCGCCCAGCCCGATCAGGCCGCCAACCAAGGAGAGCAGCATCGCCTCGCTCAGGAAGGCGATCAGCACCGCGCCGCGTCTGAAGCCCAGGGCGCGCAGGGTGCCGATCTCGCCAACGCGTGAAGCGACCGCGGCGAACATCGTGATCATCGCGCCGACGATCGCTCCGACCGAGAAGATCACCGACAGCGACATGCCCAGGATGCTGATGAAGGTCGCCAGCGCTTCAGATTGCTCGGCATAAAAGCGCTGCTCGGGTTTGAGCTCGACGGTCAGCCTTGGGTCGGACTCAAGCGCGGCCTTGATCAAGTCGAACTGACTCGCATCGGCGAGGCGAAAAACCAGCGTCGAATAGCTGCCGCGCCGGAAGGCCTGCAGCATCTGGTCGGCATCGCCCCAGATCTCCGAATCGAATCCCGAGCGACCAGCATCGAAGACACCGACCACCACCCAATCGCGCCCGGCGAAGCGCAAGGTTTCGCCGAGCCCTGCGCCCTGGAAGCCGCGCGAGATCGCGCGCCCAGTGACGATCTCCGAGGTGCCGGGGCGGAACATGCGGCCCTCGACGATCTGCACCTGCGGGCGCATCTGCAGGCCGCGCAAACTGGTACCGCGCACCGTCACATTGCTCGGCTTGCCGCTGCCACGCTTGGGCAAGTTGTTCAGCACCACCGGCTCCTTGCTCAGCAACGGCTGACCGGAGGCATCGGTAGCGATGCCGGCCAGGCTCTCGAGGATCGCCGCCTGGGATCGGTCGACCGAGCTATTGATCTCGGCCCCAGCGCCTTTGCGCAGCACGATCACGTTATCGGGCTGACCGGTCGCCACCAGGGTCGCGCGAATGCCCTCGCTCATCATCAAAACGGTGGCAAACACATAGACAACCAGCGCCATGCCGCCGGCGGTCAGCAGCGTGGTGAAGCGCCTCACCCAGAGGTTGCGGGCGATATAGGAAAAAGGAATAGGTTTCATCGTGAGCTACACCACCCGCGGCTTGCGATGCGGGATGTCGGGCAAGGAGATCCGTCAAGCCACATTGCGCAAGCCCTGGACGATGTCGATGCGGCTCATCTTCCAGGCCGGCCAAGCCGCCGCCACGGTACCTACGACCAGCGCCGCCAGCATCTGCAAGCCGATCGTCGGCAGCGAGACCTGGAAAGCCGGCAGCAAGGTGCCGGCAGCTCGGGCGAAGGCAGCGGCCAGCGGCAGGGTCATCAGCACGCCAGCCAAGCCGCCGAGGATGGCGATGAACAGGCTCTCGCCGAACAGCAGCTTGACCACAAAGGCCGGAGCGAAACCGAGCGCTTTCAGCGTTGCATATTCGGACAAGCGCTCGCGCGCCGTCATTGTCATCGTGTTGGCCATCACCGCCATGATGATGACGATGATGATGTAGCTGACCGCCTCGATCGCCACCAGAATCGCCTCGCTCATCGAGACGAAACTGAGCTGGAAAGCCGATTCGGTTTCGGTCAAGGTCTCGGCCAGTGAGTTCTTGAACTGCGCGTCGATTCGCTGCGAGATCACCGCAGCGTTCGGCGGGTCATTGATGCCGACGATATAGACACCGACATAGTCGGCCCGGCCGGGTAGGCGTTTGCGCAGCGATTCGTTCACGAAAGCCCAGTGGAACAGCAACTGACTCTCGTCGGTTTTCGCCTCGGCGCCATCCCAGATGCCGCGCAGGGTGAAGGTCCAGGTGCCGGGGTAAATCGTGCCGCGCAGCGGGATCTGGTCGCCGACCTTCCAGCCGAATTTATCGGCCAGCTTGCGCCCAACGATGGCACCCTGGCGGTCGCGAATGAAGGCCAGCCTTTCTTCGTCCTTGAGCCGGTATTCGGGATAAAGCGCCAGATAGCTGGCCGGCTCGACCGCAAACTGCGGGAAAAAATTGCGCTCGGTGATGTAGACGCCACCGAACCAGTTGGCCCAAGAGACGCCTTGCACGCCCTCGACCGCCTTGATCCGCTGCAGGTAATTCAGCGGCAGCGGGAAGGTCAAGGAAATCGCGCTGCGCGCCACCAGCCTTGTGCTGCTCGAGGCTTCGACGCCGGCATACCAGGCACCGATGATCGTGCGCAGCAGGCCAAAAGCGCAGATCGCGACGACAAGGCCGACCATCGTCAAGCTGGTGCGCAGCTTGTGGCGGAAGGCATTTTTCAGCAGCAACTTGAAGATGAACATCGATCAGACCGGCTGGGCCGGCGTACTTTCATCGGG
>CANFIC010000226.1 GCA_947446685.1 Burkholderiales bacterium | reverse complement strand
GGCCAGTAGCTTTGACTGGTTGAGGTTCACTGGCGATGCTGCATTTGTCGGTATGTATTTCATTCCCTATTCG
This sequence comes from Burkholderiales bacterium, assembly GCA_947446685.1. Lineage (GTDB taxonomy): Bacteria > Pseudomonadota > Gammaproteobacteria > Burkholderiales > Burkholderiaceae_C > Paucibacter_A. Next base: position 6,137 of record CANFIC010000226.1, on the reverse strand, counting down.
TACAGCGGTGTGTTGTTCATGTTTGGCGGCATGTTGTTGGCCTTGCTGGCTTTTGCCCTGATGCGGTCGCAAAACCACAGCGCTGAGCTGGAGTCGCGGGTTGCAGAGCGCACGGATGAACTCAATGCGCTGCACGACCGTTTGCTCAACACGGAAATAGACCGGTCAAGAACGCAAGAGCGTCAGGATATGCTGCAAGACATGCATGATGGTTTTGGCTCACAGTTGGTCATTGCCAAGATGATGGTCGAGCAAAACCAGATGTCTCAAGAGAGTTTGGGGCGCTTGCTTGAAGAAAGCATTGGAGACCTGTATCTGCTGGTCGACACACTGGGCAGCAGTGACAATTACCTGCCCAATGCGCTGGTTGATTTTCGGTATCGAACGCAGCAAAGGCTGGCAGGCACCCCCCTCAAATTGCATTGGAATCTGCAGCTTGATCAGGCGCCTGAAGTTTCGCCAAAGGTTGTTCTGCAAACTCTGCGACTGTTGCAAGAAGCGCTGAACAATGCCCTCAAGCACGCCAAGGCCACCAACATTTACCTTGACTTCATCTATAACGAAGTGGGCGGGCAGTTGACCGTTTCGGTGGCAGACGACGGTGTCGGTATCGGTAGCGCCGGGCAACCTGTGTCTGGGCGTGGTCAAAACAACATGCTGGCGCGCGCGCGCACCCTTGGCGGCAAGCTCAGCGTGTCCAACAGCCAACCAGGCACCCTGGTTCAGCTTATTCTGACCTTGCCCTTTAAAGCTGTATCCCATAGCTGAGTCATGGGTTGGCTGGTCTGCGCTGAGCCGCAAGCCATGTTTTGTCGAACTGCATCGGGCTGACCTATGCCAGCGTTGAGTACAGCCGCTGCACTCCCATGTCTGGGCCCGGACTGGCTTTATTTAAGCAGCCGCGAGCGCCGAGAATTAACTTAAACAGCATGGGTATTGCAAGGCTGCCATCAGCAGCCATAAATCAGACGATCTTGATGCCCAGATTGGGCAGGCCGTCGATATGGCAATCGATCACATCGCCGCGTACGACCGGGCCGACGTTTTCAGGCGTGCCCGAATAGATGATGTCGCCGGGCATCAGCTCAAAGGCTTCCGAAAGCTTGCTGATCTGCTCGGCGACGCTCCAGATCATCTGCGACAGATCGGCATTCTGCTTGACCACGCCATTGACCTTGAGCCAGATGTTGCCCTTGGTGAAATGGCCGGTCTGGCCCACCAGATGCAAGGGGCCGATCGGTGCTGACTGGTCAAAGCTCTTGCCGATTTCCCAGGGCTTCTTCTGGTCGCCCATGCCGCGCTGCAGGTCGCGCCTTGTCATGTCCAGGCCGATCCCGTAGGCGTAGACCAGTTCGAGCGCGCTGGCGATCGGAATGTTGCGGCCACCACGGTTCAGGGCGGCGACCAGTTCCACTTCATAGTGGTAGTTATTGGTCAGCGGCGGATAGCTGTGATCGACGATCTTGCCTGGCGGAACGTTCTGGATCGCGTCGGTCGGTTTCTGGAAGAAGAACGGCGGCTCGCGGGTCGGGTCGGAGCCCATTTCGCGGGCATGGGCGGCATAGTTGCGGCCGATGCAATAGATGCGCCTGATCGGAAACATCAGGTCGCTGCCGACGATCGGCACATAGGTGGCGGGCACCGTGAAGGGCGTCTTGACGGCGGCTTGCGCACCATTCTGGGCGACGCCCGGCAAGGCGCATCCAGCCAGGGCGCCAAGCCCCAAGGTGGCGGTGGTTTCAAACAGTGAACGGCGTTTCATTGGGTCTCTCCGGTGTGAATCCGCAATGGCGGATGCCGCCTTGAAGGGCGGGGTTCAGGTCGGGTTCGACTTTAATCGGCAAATCCGTTCGGCGGTGAAATATCCGGATAGCCTTTGCTACGGGATTTCCCGACCCAGGCCGTCAGACCCGGTATCAACCGCCGTTTACTGGCTGGAATCGAGCAGCTTCAGCAGCGAGCCTTCGTCCGCGACCGACAACAGGCCGGTCTGGGCATAGATGCCGAGCTTGGCGCGGGTGTCGGTGATGTCGAGGTTGCGCATCGTCAGCTGACCGATGCGGTCGAGCGGACTGAAGGGCGCGTTTTCGACCTTTTCCATGCTCAAGCGCTCGGGCGCATAGGTCAGGTTGGGCGATTCGGTATTGAGCAGCGAATAGTCGTTGCCGCGGCGCAGCTCGATCGTCACTTCGCCGGTGACCGCGCGCGCCACCCAGCGCTGCGCCGCTTCGCGCAGCATGATCGCTTGCGGGTCGAACCAGCGGCCCTGGTAGAGCAGCCGGCCGAGCTTGCGGCCATTGTCGCGGTATTGCTCGATCGTGTCTTCGTTGTGGATGCCGGTGACCAGGCGCTCATAGGCGATGAACAGCAGGGCCAGACCGGGGGCTTCGTAGATGCCGCGGCTCTTGGCTTCGATGATGCGGTTCTCGATCTGGTCGCTCATGCCCAGACCATGGCGGCCGCCGATGCGGTTGGCTTCAAGGATCAGGGCGACCGGGTCATCGAAGCGGACGCCATTCAGCGCCACCGGTTGGCCTTCTTCAAAGCGCACAGTAACTTCTTCGCGCTTGACTTCGACTTCGTCCTTCCAGAAAGCCACGCCCATGATCGGGTTGACGATTTTCATGCCGCTGCCCAGATGCTCCAGATCCTTGGCTTCATGGGTGGCGCCGAGCATGTTTGAATCGGTCGAATAGGCTTTTTCAGCCGACATCTTGTAGCCGAAGCCATGCGCGGTCATGAAGGCCGACATCTCGGCGCGGCCGCCGAGCTCGTCGATGAAGAGCTGGTCGAGCCAGGGCTTGTAGATCTTCAGCGCCGGATTGGTCAGCAAGCCGTAGCGGTAGAAGCGCTCGATGTCGTTGCCTTTGAAGGTGCTGCCGTCGCCCCAGATGTTGACATCGTCTTCCTTCATCGCAGCCACCAGCATCGTGCCGGTGACAGCCCGGCCCAGCGGCGTGGTGTTGAAGTAGGTCACGCCTGCGGTGGAGATGTGGAAGGCGCCGCTTTGCAGCGCGGCAATGCCTTCATGGGCGAGTTGGCGCCGGCAGTCGACCAGCACGGCTTTTTCAGCGCCATATTGCAGCGCCTTGCGGGGGATCTCTTCGTAATCGGGCTCATCAGGCTGGCCCAGATTGGCCGTGTAGGCATAGGGCATGGCGCCCTTCAGCTTCATCCAGTGCAAGGCGGCGCTGGTATCGAGGCCGCCGGAGAATGCGATCCCGACTTTCTGGCCGAGTGGAAGATGCTGAAGAATGGTTGACATAAGCGGGGTCTGGTGAATTGCCGAGGCTGACGCAAAATGCGCCCAATCCGCTATTTTCTGTCAAATCGCCGCTTGCCGGCCTGGACCCTGTTGAAACCGCTTGCAGCTTGTCGCGGCAGGGACAGGCTGGCAGGCCGGCAGCGCAACAGAATGGCCTCGCAATTCAACCCGGAGAGATGAGATTGAGCCAATCAATTGCCGAGATCCCGACCAGCCCGCAACGACGGGCCCAGCGCAGCCATTGGCCCAAGCGCTTGCCACTCGAGTTGGCGATTCCGCAGACTTCGCTCTGGTTCAATCTCGAGGTCGCGGCAGCGCGCTTTCCTGACAAGGTCGCCACCGTTTACTGCGGGCAGGCCAAGGCCTATGCCGAGCTGCGCGATGAAGCGCTGGCGCTGGCCGCTTGGCTGCAACAGGCCGGCGTCGAGGCCGGCGACCGGGTCGCCTTGTTCATGCAGAACTGCCCGCAATTTCTCGTCGCCTTCTATGCGATAAACCGGGCCAATGCGGTGATGGTGCCGGTCAATCCGATGAACCTGGCCGAAGAGTTCGGCCATTACATCAGCAACCCGCAGACCAAGGTCGTCATCTGCAGCGCCGATCTGGCGCCGATCGTCGCGGCGGCCAACCAGGCTTTGCCCGAGGCGCAGCGCTTGAAGGCCTTGCTGGTCACGCGTTATGCCGATGCCTTGCCGCCAGCCGGGGTTGATGCCGAACTGGGGCTGCCGCCGGCGATGCTGCAATGGCTGAACGCCGATCCGGCCCTGCCCGGCGGCGCCACCCGCTGGCTTGACGCGCTGGCAGCCTTGCTGGAGCCCGGGCCGCACCAAGTCGGGTCGAATGACCTGGCCTTGCTGCCCTACACCTCGGGCACGACCGGACTGCCCAAGGGCTGCATGCACAGCAACGCCACTTTGATGTCCAACACCTGCGGCAGCAGCCAATGGGGCTCGGCCTCGGCGGAGTCGACCAGCCTGGCGGTGGTGCCGATGTTCCATATCACCGGCTTCCTCTACGGCGTGCTGAGCCCGGTCTATCTGGGCATGACGGTGGTGATCATGCCGCGCTGGGACCGCGAGCTGGCCGGGCGCTCGATCTCGCGCTACCGGGTCACTCATTGGACCTGCATCCCGACGATGATCATCGACCTGTTCGGCAGCCCGAACTACAAGAGCTTCGACCTGTCGAGCCTGATCTACCTCAGCGGCGGTGGCGCGGCGATGCCGTTTGCGGTGGCCGAGAGGCTGCAGCAGGAATTCGGCCTGACTTTTGCCGAAGGTTACGGTTTGACCGAAACCGCCGCGCCTTCGCATGCGAATCCGCCCGAGCGCGCCAAGCTGCAATGCCTGGGGATGCCGATCTTCGGCGTCGATTCGCGCGTCGTCGATCCGCTCACGCTGGAAGAAATGCCGATCGGCGAGGTCGGTGAAATCATCACCCATGGACCGATGGTTTTCCATGGGTACTGGCGCGCGCCGGAAGCCAATGCAGCAGCCTTTGTCGAGATCGAAGGCAAGCGTTTTTTCCGCACCGGCGACCTCGGTCGGATGGACGAAGAGGGCTATTTTTTCATCACCGACCGGCTGAAACGGATGATCAATGCCAGCGGCTTCAAGGTCTGGCCTTCCGAGGTCGAGTTGCTGCTGTACAAATGCCCGGCGGTGCAGGAAGCCTGCATCATCGCGGCCAAGGATGCTTATCGCGGCGAGACGGTCAAGGCCGTCATCGTGCTCAGGAGCGAAGCCAAGGGCAAGGTTGTAGCCGACGACATCATCGACTGGGCGCGCGGTCATATGGCAGCCTACAAGGTGCCGCGGCTGATTGAGTTCGTCGACAGCCTGCCCAAATCGGGTGCCGGCAAGGTGATGTGGCGGCTGCTGCAGGAACGCGAGGCCTGACCGGGCCCTGGACTGAAGTCAGCTTGAACGCCGCAAGGCGATCGTGCGCCGTTCGTCTTGCAGGGCCAGGTCATCGATGCTGGCCCGAACGAATTCGATATGGGCCCGCGCGGCATCGGCCGCCTGCTGCGCCTGGCCCTGGCGCACCGCCTGCCAAATCGCCCGGTGCTGCGTTTTCAACTGTTCCCAGCGTTGCGGCCGGGTCTGCAGGTTTTCCAGATTGTTCGACACATGGCCATGGATGACCCGCATCAGGCTGGCGCTGAGGTGGCCGATCAAGACATTGTGGGCCGCCTCGGCAATCGCCTGATGGAAGGCGACATCGGCGTCGATTGACGCGGCCAGGTTCTCGCTGCGGTAAGCCGCTTCCATTTTTTCATGGGCGGCGTCGAGGCGCTGGATGTCGACATCGGTGGCACGCTCCGCTGCCAGTTGCGCCGCCTGGCTTTCCAGCATCTGGCGGAACTCGAGCAGGTCCCGATGCAACATCGGGTGGCCCTTGACCATGTCCTGCCAGGGATCGGCGAAATGCGCTTCGAGCCGGTCGGTGACCTGGGTGCCGGCGCCATGCCTTGTGCTCAGCAGGCCTTTGGCCACCAGCTTCTGGATCGCTTCCCGCAGCGATGGCCTGGAGACTCCCAGGTCGATGGCCAGGGCGCGCTCTGACGGCAGTAAATTGCCGGGCTTGAGCGACCCCTCGAGGATGCGTTTTTCAAGTTCGGCGGCGACGGTGTCGGCCAGGCGGATGACGGCAGGGCGTTGCTGGGGCATAGGGGTGCAAAGTGGTAAGACCATTCGATATTATCTTAATCCAGCGCAAATTAGCCCAATGAAACAAAGGGAAAACACCTATCCACATCCGCAGCAAGGCCATTAATATCCGGTCAACTGGTATGACCAATTTACCATTTGACTATCAAGCGAGGATCTTGTGGGCCAGACATCGAACCAGCACCGGCTGTATCCGGCCAAGC
>CANFIC010000225.1 GCA_947446685.1 Burkholderiales bacterium | reverse complement strand
TGCAGTGCGGACCGGGATGGGATGCAAGGCGCATTTTGCGGCCAATAGCGCGTGCTATTGGCAATAAATGCAACGCCGCAGACCGCCCGGGGCCGCGATAGCACAAGCCGTGAGGGGTTATGCAGAGCATCCCTTGGTATTTTTTCCAAAACAAACAGGCCTGCGGGCAATTCACGACCTCGGTATTTTTTCCAAAACAAACAGGTCTGCGGGCTGGCCGACTGAGCGCAATACTCCGCTCATGTCCTCCGGCGCCGGCATACCGTCGCCTCCCCCTTTACTTCGCTGCGCATTGCGCCCAGCCGGCCGGTTCATCAGCTTGGATGTTTTGCCAAAGTGAGCAGGTATCGCCGTTCAGGACGGTGGCCGAGCGGCGCAGCGAAGTAAAGGAGGAGGATCGGGCAGGGCCCGATCCGGGGGACATGAGCGAAGTCGCTCGGCCGCCGTCCTGAACCGTCCCACAGTGCCCCAATGCCCGCAACGGCCTTTAAACCGCTGAGGCGAGTTGCTCCAGCGTCACATGGTCAAGCGCCTTGGCATGGGTGCTGGCCAGGATCACTGGCGGCGCCAGGCCGGCTTGAAAAGCTTCTTTCCAGCGCAGGACGCACAAGCACCAGCGGTCGTTGGCCTTCAGGCCGGCAAAGCGGTATTCGGGCCTGGGGGTGCTGAGGTCATTGCCGCGGCTGCGCGAATAGGCCAGAAAGTCATCGGTCATGCGAGCGCAGACCAGATGCCGGCCCTGATCTTCGGCATCGGTATTGCAGCAGCCATCACGGAAAAATCCGGTCAATGGGTCGTAAGAGCAAGGCACGAGTTCGCCGCCAAGAACATTCAATACAGTCATTGCAAAGACCCGGGATCAGACAAACTCGGATTGTAAAAGCGGGCCGGATCAGGCATCGCACAGCACATCGATTGACCCCCAGACCTAAAGATGCTTGCCAGCAGCCTCATCTCAGCCGTCGGATTCTCGTTCCTGCAGCACTTCCAGCACCTCCGAGCGAAACTCGCGCTGGTAGAGGACATAGATCACGCCCAAGGTCGAGAACATGAAAGCCCAGGGCGAAAAAAACCAGGCGACAACCGCAAAAGCCAGGTAGTAGGCGCGCAAACCGTCGTTGAAAGTTTCGGCCGCCATGCCGACCAGACGTCCGGCCCGGTCGGCAAAGTCCTCACGTGAGAGGCCTTCGCTGATGAAACGCTCGGCCGATGGCGCCGCTGCCACCAGCAAAGCTCCGAAGGTGTACTGGCGCATGCTCCAGGTGAAACGGAAAAAAGCATAGACAAAGATCGACGCCAGCAGGGCCAGCTTGAGGTCGAAGACCAGATTGGTCGTGCGCGCAGCAAAAGGCAGATCGCTGACCAGTTCACTGGCTTTTTCGCTGGCCCCGAGCATCGCCAGCAGCCCGCCGATGATCAGGATCGTGGTCGAGGCAAAAAACGATGGGCTGCTGGAGAGGTTCTGCATCACCACCCCGTCGATCACCCGGACATCACGGTAAGTGACCTGCAACATCCAGCGCCGGCGCTCCCGGTTGGTCGCGGCCAGCAGCGAGCCCTCGAACCTTGCCTTGCGCTTGGCAAACACCGCATAAGCGAGCCAGGCGAAGAAGAAAAGCAACAGGGCGAGCCAATCGACCGCGGGGATCAAACCCGCGATTGCCAAGAATTTATCCATGCCGGACTGTAAGCCCATTGCACCTTCTGCCAGGTCGGCAGCGACCTTATGCGGCCAGATCGAAGACCAGCAATTCGGCGTCGACCCCGCCGCTGAAATGCAATTGCGCTTCCTGCTGTATCTGCAAGGCATCACCCGCCTTCAGCAACTGCCCATTGACAGTCGCGCTGCCGCGCACCTGGTGCACATAAGCGATGCGGCCGGGCAACAGGTTCAGCAAGGCGCGCTCCTGTCCGTCAAACAAGCCGGCATAGAGGCGGGCATCGGCATGGATCGCAACCGAGCCCTCGAGGCCGCCTTTTGAAGCCACCAAGCGCAACTGGCCGCGCTTGTCGGCAGCAGAAAAATGTTTTTGTTCGTAGCCCGGCGTGACGCCGCGCTGGTCAGGCTGGATCCAGATCTGCAGGAAATGCGTGGTCTGACCCTGCGCATGGTTGAACTCGCTGTGCATCACGCCAGTGCCAGCGCTCATGCGCTGCACATCGCCGGGCTTGATCACGCCGGCATTGGCCGCGCCGGCCTGGCCGTTGCCCATGCTGTCCTTGTGGGCCAACTCACCTTCAAGCACATAGCTGATGATCTCCATGTCGCGGTGGCCATGGGTGCCAAAGCCTTTGCCCGGTTCGATCCGGTCTTCGTTGATGACCCGCAGCGCGCCAAAGCCCATCCGCTTCGGGTCATGGTAATCAGCGAATGAAAAGCTGTGAAAGGACTTCAGCCAGCCATGGTCGGCATAGCCACGGTCACAGGATTTAATCAGTTCGAGCATTGCAGCACCTTGTTCAATCGGGTTGTCCCCACCGACCAACTATAGGGCTGGCAGCGCTGCGAGGCGAGACACCGGCTTGTCGCCAGCATTCAAATAAAATGAATCATGATCACACCCGACAACAGCCGCGCCCTGACACCCGATGCCCTGTCGATGATGGACCGGATCGCCCGCACCGGCAGCTTTGCCGCTGCCGCGCGCGAAATGGGCCGGGTCCCTTCGGCCTTGACCTATAGCGTGCGCCAGCTCGAGGAGGCGCTCGATGTGCTGCTGTTCGATCGCAGTTCGCGCCAGGCGGTGCTGACCGCCGCTGGCCAGGAATTGCTGGTCGAAGGCCGGAGACTGCTGCAGGAGATGGAAGCGGTGGCGAACCGGGTGCGGCGCATCGCCACCGGCTGGGAAAGCGAGCTGACGATTGCTGTTGACGATGCGGTGGCGCGCCGCGCGCTGTTCGACTTGATGGAGGCCTTCTACCAGTTGCCGGTCGGCGAAGCGGGCTCGTCATCGGCTTCGAAACAGGGCCCGCCGACCCGTTTGAAGCTGCGTACCGAAGTGCTTGCCGGCACCTGGGAGGCGCTGGTTTCGGGCCAGGCCGATCTGGCCATCGGCACGACCGAAACGCCGCCGGGGACTGCCGCGACCTATGTCTCCTGCGAGTTGCTGGGCGAGCTGGACATGGTCTTTTGCGTCGCCCCGCACCATCCGCTGGCACAGGTGCAGGAGCCGCTCGAAGCCAGCACGATCGCGCAACATCGCATCATCGCGGTGGCCGATACCGCACGCAGCCTGACGCCGATGACGATCGGCGTGCTGCCGGGTCAGGACACCCTCACCTTGCCGTCGATGGCGGCCAAGCTCGAAGCCTTGATCCGCGGCCTGGGCTGCGGCGCCCTGCCCGCGCCGATGCTGCGCCGCCATCTCGAAGCCGGCCGCCTGGTGAAGAAAACCACCTACCAGGCAAGCCGCAGGATCCCGATGCATTACGCCTGGCGCAGCGCCGCCCAACCACCCGGCCGGGCCCTGGCCTGGTGGCTGGAGCAACTGCAAAGCCAGGTCACAAGACGGGCTTTGCTCGAGCAACATGAAGGCCTGCTGCTTTGACCGCTTACATCGGCCGTTTCGCGCCCTCGCCCACCGGCCCGCTGCACGCCGGCTCACTGGTCGCAGCCTTGGGCAGCTGGCTCGATGCCCGCGCGCATGGCGGGCGCTGGCTGCTGCGCATCGAGGATGTCGACCTGCCGCGCTGCAAGCCCGGTGTCGATCGGCTGATCATCGATCAACTGGCGCGCTGCGGTCTGCTGCCGGACGAGGCGCCGCTATGGCAATCACAGCGCGACAGCCTGTATGCACAAGCTTTGCAACAGTTGCAGCAAAGCGGCTGGGCCTATGGCTGCGCCTGTTCGCGCAAACAGATTGAGCTGGCCGGCCCGGGCCAGCAACGCGACGCTGAGCTGATCTACCCAGGGACTTGCCGTGCCGGTACGGGGTTGCGCAGCCCGCGCGCCTGGCGCCTCCTCAGCAGCGCTGACCTCGCTGGGAACCTGCCGCTGACCATCACCTGGCAGGACCGCCGCCTGGGCCTGCAAACCCAGCGGCTTGACAGCGAAGTTGGCGACTTCGTGCTCAAGCGCGCTGATGGCTTGTGGGCTTACCAGTTGGCCGTCGTCATCGATGACGCGGCGCAGGGCATCACCGACATCGTGCGCGGCGCGGACCTGGCCGACAACACGCCGCGCCAGATCCGCCTGCAACAGTTGCTCGGGCTGCCGCATCCGCGTTATCTGCATTTGCCGCTGGTGCTGGGGCCGGACGGCCGCAAGCTGTCAAAGCAGAATGGCGCACAAGCGCTGGACCTGAGTGAGCCGCTGGCGGCCTTGCGCCAGGCTGGTTCGGTGCTGGGCTTGCAGCTCGACGCCAGCAGCCCAACCGAATGGCTCGCCCAGGCGGTGGTGGCCTGGCGTGATTTGATGGCATGATGCCGGCCTCGCTGTCTGCGACTGCGACGGCATTTCAATCACAGGATATTCAATGATCACGACTGACAGTGGCTTGCAATATGAAGACACCGTGATGGGCGAAGGCGCGGTCGCCGTTGCCGGCGTTGGCGTCACCGTCCACTACACCGGTTGGCTCTACAAGGACGGCGTCAAAGGCGCCAAGTTCGATTCAAGCAAGGACCGGCGCGATCCGTTCCGGTTCGAGCTGGGCGCCGGCATGGTGATCCAGGGCTGGGACGAAGGCGTGCAAGGCATGAAGATCGGCGGCACCCGCATGCTGGTGATTCCGGCCGAACTCGGCTATGGCGCCAGGGGCGCAGGCGGCGTGATCCCGCCGAATGCGACGCTGCTGTTCGAAGTCCAGTTGCTCAGCGCCTGATTCGTCGCCCGCCATCAGCCCGCAGTCGCTGATGGCTCGGCAATGCCCTGCCAGCTCGGATCCGGGCGCCAGGATGCCACCCATTGGGGCAGCTCAGCGGCCGGCATCGGCCGCGCAATACCGTAGCCCTGCCCCATCGTGCAGCCGATGCCCAGCAATGCTTTGCCGTGGGCGACTGTCTCAACCCCTTCGGCGATGACCCGGCGGTCGAAGGCTTCAGCCAGGCTGACGATGCCCTCCAGGATGACCAGATCTTCGGGGTCCTCAAGCATGCCGCGGACAAAGCTCTGGTCGATTTTCAGGGTCGTGACTTTCAGCCGCTTCAGATAGGTCAGCGATGAATAGCCGGTGCCGAAGTCATCGAGCGAGAAAGTCACACCGAAGGCAGCGCAAGACTCGATCAATCGAGAGATCTGCGTGATGTCCTTCAGCGCGCTGGTCTCGAGGATTTCGAGCTCGAGGCTGGTCGGCCGCACCAGCGGATGCGCGGCCAACATCGAACGCAAGCGGTCGGAAAAGTCGAACTGCTGCAACTGACGCGCACTGACGTTGACGCTGACCGGAATGTCGAGCCCGGATGCATGCCACAACTCGACCTGCGACAAGGCCTCACCGATCACCCATTCGCCGACGCTGACGGCCAAGCGATGGCTCTCGATTTCGGGCAAGAACACCGCCGGCGAGAGCAGCCCCCGCTCAGGATGCTGCCAGCGGATCAGCGCCTCGGCGCCAATGACCGCACCGCTGCGCATATTCACCTTGGGCTGATAGAGCAGGACGAACTCGCCACGCAGCAGGGCGAGGCGAATCCGGTCAACGCTCTCATGGTGGCCGCGCACGCTGCGGTCAAGGTCAGCATCAAAGACGTGAAAGCGATTCCTGCCGCTCAGCTTGGCCGTATACATCGCCTGGTCGGCCTGGCGCAGCAATTGGTCCGAATCGACTGCTTCCAGTTGGGGGAAAAACGTCACCCCGAGGCTGGCCGAAACTTGCAAGGTCAGCTCACCGATTTGCACCGGTTTGGCCGCTGCGGCGAGCAAGCGCGGCAGCAACTCCGAAGTTGCTGAGGCGTCGGTCAGATCCAGCAGCAGGGCGACAAACTCGTCACCGCCGATACGTGCCAGGGTATCGCCTTCGCGCAGGGTATGTTGCATATTCTCGGCCAAGGCGACCAGCAACTTGTCGCCGACCTCATGCCCATGAAGATCATTGACCGCCTTGAACCCGTCGAGGTCGAGGTAGGCCAGCGCCAGCATCAGCTCGCGACGCCGCTCACTGGCCATCGCCTGACTCAAGCGATCGGTCAACAGTACCCGGTTCGGCAGATTCGTCAACGGGTCATAGTGAGCGAGATGTTCAAGCTGGTTTTCATGCGCCTTGATCGAAGTGATGTCGGAGAACAAGACCACATATTGCCCGGCATG
>CANFIC010000224.1 GCA_947446685.1 Burkholderiales bacterium | reverse complement strand
TCTCGCCCGAGGTCTGCACCAGCTTGTTGGTCGATGACTGGCTGGGCGGCAGCTACCGCGCCTGGGCCGCAGTTGCCGCCTTCGGGGATAGTCTGCCCAAGCAAGGCCAGCGTCTGGCGGCATTGCTGGGTCTGACGTTTGAACAGTCAGCCACTCTCGAGCGCCTCGGTGTCACGCTGAACTACAACGCCTATGGCGAGTCGGTCGCCGATCTGTACTTTGACCCTGCCGAACTGGCCGCGCGGATGTTGCCCTTTCAAAGCCCGTTCGACTTCGTGGCTGCGTCGCCCGATTTCGCAAGGCTGTGGGACGGCTATCAGTCCGACATGGCGCTTGCCCGCAGCTTGCCGCCTTATCGCCAGCATCAAGGTGCCATGCTGATGATCTTGCCCGATGCAGCTTGGGCCAGGCGGGTGATCGGTGTGCTGGCCAATGAGCTGATGCATCGCTTGCCGGAAAGCGCTGTGGCGATCCTGTCGCCGCGCACCAATGGCTATCTGGTCAGCGTCAGAGTTCCCAAGCATGCCGCCACCGGTGCGGATGAGTTCTGCCGCCGGTTTGCCAGCGGTGGCGGTCGGCGCGGCGCTGCGGGCATCAACCTGCTGCCCAGCGCCGATGTCGATTTGTTGGCAGAGCGTTTCCTGGCTGCATTCGCCCGCGGCTGAGCGAGCCATGCTGCGGACTCAAACGGCCGGCCCATCCAGCAAACCGCTTTCCAGCAGATGCTGGTAGATCCGTTCGGCCGCTTCCTCGATCGTGCAGGCATCGGTGTTGAGATGGATCTCGGGTTTTTCGGGTTTTTCGTAGGGTGAATCAATGCCGGTGAAGTTCTTCAGCAGGCCGCTGCGGGCTTTCTTGTAGAGACCTTTCGGGTCCCGGCTCTCGGCCACCGCCAGCGGCAGGTCGACGAAGACCTCGATGAACTCGCCTTGGGCCATCAGGTCCCGCGCCATCTGGCGCTCGGCCCGGAAGGGCGAGATGAAGGCCGTCAGCACGATGATGCCCGCATCGACCATCAATTTCGCGACTTCGGCGACGCGGCGGATGTTCTCCACACGGTCGGTCGCGGTGAAGCCGAGGTCCTTGTTGAGCCCATGCCTGAGGTTGTCGCCGTCGAGCAGATAGGTCCGCTTGCCGGCCGCATGCAGCCGCTTTTCGAGCAAATTGGCCACGGTGGACTTGCCCGCACCCGAGAGCCCGGTGAACCAGATCACGGCGCTGCCATGGCTGTTCATCGCCCTGCGCGCAGTCTTGTCGACTTCGAGCGCTTGCCAGTGGATGTTGTCAGCGCGGCGCAAAGCGAAGTGCAGCATGCCGGCTGCGATGGTGCTGTTCGAACGTCGGTCGATCAGGATGAAACCGCCGGTATCGCGGTTCTCCTGGTAAGCATCGAAGGCGATCGCACGGTCAAGTTCGAGTCCGACGACACCGATCTCGTTGAGCTCCAGCTTCGTGCCCGCCATATGTTCGAGCGTGTTGACGTTGACCTTGTACTTCAGCGGCATCACCGTGGCGGTGACCGTCTTGGTGCCGATCTTCATCAGATAGTTGCGGCCGGGCAGCATTGGCTGATCGCTCATCCAGACGATCGTTGCCTCGAACTGGTCGGCCGATGGCGCAGGCGCCTCGATGCGGGAAATGACATCGCCACGCGAGATGTCGACCTCATCGGTCAGCGTCAACGTCACCGATTGGTTGGCAACGGCCTGCTCGAGGTCGCCGTCGGCGCTGACGATGCGTGCGATGGTCGATTCCCGGCCCGAGGGCGAAACCCGGATGCGCTCACCCGGCTTGATCGATCCGGAAGCAATCGTGCCGGCAAAGCCGCGAAAATCGAGATCGGGGCGATTCACCCATTGCACCGGCATGCGAAAAGCCAGGCCTTGCAGCCGCTGCTCGTCGATTTCCACCGTTTCCAGGTGCTGCATCAAGGTCGGTCCGCTGTACCAAGGCGTGTTGATGCTCTGGTCGACGATGTTGTCTCCCTTGACCCCGGAAATCGGCATCACGGTGATCTTTTCTATGCCGATCTTGCTGGCGAATTCGAGGTATTCGCTGCGGATGCGTTCGAATACTTCCTGCGAGTAATCGACCAAATCCATCTTGTTGATCGCCAACACCAGATGGCGTACCCCGAGCAAGGACACCAGATAACTATGCCGGCGCGTTTGCACCAGCATGCCCTTGCGCGCATCGATCAGGATGATCGCCAGGTCGGCCGTCGATGCGCCGGTGACCATATTGCGGGTGTACTGTTCATGCCCCGGCGTATCGGCAACGATGTATTTGCGCCGGTCGGTCGAGAAATAGCGGTAGGCCACGTCGATCGTGATGCCCTGTTCGCGCTCGGCAGCCAGGCCGTCCATCAGCAGCGCGTAGTCAATCTCTTCGCCGCGGGTGCCGAGTTTTTTCGAATCAGCTGCCAGCGCTGCGAGTTGGTCCTCGAACAGCATTTTCGATTCAAACAGCAAGCGGCCGATCAGCGTGCTCTTGCCGTCATCGACCGATCCGCAGGTGATGAAACGAAGCAGGCTCTTGGTCTGATGCTGCTGCAAGTAGCGATCGATGTCGCTTGCGATCAGGTCTGAAACATGTGCCATCTCAGAAATACCCCTCTTGCTTCTTTTTCTCCATCGACGCCGCGCTGTCGTGATCGATCATTCGTCCCTGGCGCTCCGAGGTCGTCGTCAGCAGCATTTCCTGGATGACCTGCGGCAAGGTGGTCGCGTTCGACAAGACGGCGCCGGTCAGCGGGTAGCAGCCCAGGGTGCGAAAGCGCACCTGTTTCATCATCGGCGTTTCGCCAGGTCGCAGCGGCATGCGCTCATCGTCGACCATCACCAGCATGCCGTCCCGGTCGACCACGGGCCGCAATGCGGCGAAATAGAGCGGCACGATCGGGATGTTTTCGAGCTGGATATATTGCCAGATGTCGAGTTCGGTCCAGTTGGAAATCGGAAATGCGCGGATGCTTTCGCCTTTGTTCTTGCGGGCGTTGTACAAACGCCAGAGTTCGGGCCGCTGGTTTTTCGGGTCCCAGTGATGTTGTGCAGTGCGGAAAGAAAAAATGCGTTCCTTGGCGCGTGACTTTTCCTCGTCGCGGCGGGCGCCTCCAAATGCCGCATCAAAGCCATATTTGTCCAGCGCCTGTTTCAAACCCTGGGTCTTCCACATGTCCGTATGCAACTGCGAACCATGTTCGAAGGGGTTGATGCCCAGCGCCTCGGCTTCGGGGTTGCGGTGGATCAGCAAGTCCATGCCCATCTCGCTGGCCATGCGGTCGCGCAGGGCGTACATGTCGCGAAATTTCCAGGTGGTGTCTACATGCAGCAGCGGGAAGGGCGGTGGAGCGGGATAAAACGCCTTTCTTGCCAGGTGCAGCATGGTTGCCGAATCCTTGCCGACCGAATACAGCATGACCGGGTTTTCGCATTCAGCGACAACCTCGCGCATGATGTGAATGCTCTCGGCCTCGAGCCGCTGTAGATGGGTCAGGATCTTCATGAATATTGCGCTGATATTGGAAGTTGATCGCTCAGGCGGGATCGTACTTCAAGCAATTCTGCGCAACAGCGCTGCGGCGCAATTGAATGCGCGGGCTGTTCAGAGATTTTCGATGTCATCCGGGCCGAAGAAGGCCCGCATGCTGATGATCAAGCCCTGCGGGTTGAACTGCATCACGTCGATGACCTGGATCTTCATGGGGCCAATCCTGACCGTGAAGGCGATCGCGGCGCTGTCGCCATGCGAGCCGCGCGCCGGGCAATCCAGACTCAGCTTGGCGCCGGTGTTGATCGCGTAGACATAAAACTCATGAATCTGCTCGCGCCCCTGCTTGAGCGGGCTGCCGACCGGGTCTTCGACCGTGGCGTCCTCGGCATAAAGGGCTGCAACCGCCTCGGCATCGCCCTGGTTGAATAACTCGACATAGCGGTTCAGCGCGGCCTTCATGCTCTGGCTGGTGATCATCGGTGTCTCCCTGTGGTGGCTTGCACAGGATCGATTGGGCTCGCCGTGCAGGCGGTAATCATCGTCCGCTTGGACGATGAGGGCAGTTCCGGCCCTGACTAAGCTGGGCCCAGAATGCTGCGCCCCCCTGGTGCAGCCGCAAAGGAGTTCAAGCATGAGACTGAAAGACAAGATCGCCGTCATCACCGGTGCCGGACAAGGCATGGGCCGGGCCATGGCCAGAATGTTCGCTGCCGAAGGCGCCACCGTGGTGGCAGTCGACGTCAATCTGGCCGCCGCCGAAGAAACCATGGCCGGCCTTGCTGGCGCCGCTCACAAGGTGAATAT
The DNA here is from genome assembly GCA_947446685.1 of Burkholderiales bacterium. Taxonomy (GTDB): domain Bacteria; phylum Pseudomonadota; class Gammaproteobacteria; order Burkholderiales; family Burkholderiaceae_C; genus Paucibacter_A. Next base: position 2,001 of record CANFIC010000224.1, on the reverse strand, counting down.
CGGCGACAGCGCTGAAGTCAATGCCCTGTTCGAGACCTTGCTGGCGAGTTATGGCCGGGTCGATGTGCTGGTCAACAACGCCGGCGTCGGTTCGGTCGACGCTTTTGCCGACATCAGCGACGAAACCTGGACGCGCGTCATTGGGGTCAATCTGACCGGTGCTTTCTATTGCGCCCGGGCGGCTGTGCGGGCGATGCAGAAGGTCGGCAACAAGGGCAGCATCATCAATGTGGCCAGCACTGCGGCGGCCAGCGGCGATGGTCCGGCCCATTACTGCGCCTCCAAGGCCGCCTTGATGGGCTTGACCCGCAGCATGGCCAAGGAACTCGCCAGCCATGGCATCCGCGTCAATACCTTGGTGCCGGGGCCGACGAATACGCCGATGATGGCCGGCATTCCCCAGGAATGGGCCGACGCGATCATCAAGGGCGTGCCGATGGGCCGCATGGCCGAGCCCGAGGACATCGCGCGCGGCGCACTTTTCCTGGCCAGCGGCGATGCCGGCTTTGTCACCGGCCAGAATCTGGCGGTCAACGGCGGCAGTGCCTTTCTTTGAGTCGGGAGCAGCGAGCATGAGTACATCAATGCAGGGCAAGGTCGCTTTCATTTCAGGTGGTGGCAGCGGCATCGGCGCAGCCACCGCGATTCGCCTGGCCCGGGAAGGTGCCAGCGTGGTGATCTGCGGGCGCCGCAAGGAACCGCTCGATGAGGTCGTCGCGCAGATCCACGCAGCCGGCGGCAAGGCTTGGGCGGTGCAGGCCGATGTCGGCGTTGAAGCCGACTATGTCGCAGCGATCGAAGCTGCGGCCGCCCAGCATGGCCGGCTCGATGTGCTGGTCAATAACGCGATGGCCTACACCTGGGGCGCATTGACCCAGACTTCGACCGCCGATTGGCATGCGAATTTCACCACCTCGGTCGACGGCACCTTCTGGGGCACGCGCACTGCGATGCAGCTGATGCAGGCGCAAGGCGGGGGTGGCTCGATCATCAACCTGTCGTCGATCTGCGGGACGGTCGGCACCGCCTGGATGGCGGGCTATTCAGCCGCAAAAGCCGCGATCATCAACTTTTCGCGCGCTGCAGCCGCTGAAGGCGCGGCCGCGGGAATCCGGGTCAATGTGATCGTGCCGGCCGTCGTCGATACGCCGGCCACCGCCGGCATGTTGGCCGATGCAGCCAGTCGCCAGAACACCGAGAAGCTGATCCCGATGGGCCGGGTTGGCCGCCCGGATGAGCTGGCCAGCGCCATCCTTTTCCTGGCCAGCGATGAGGCCAGTTACATCACTGGTGTGGCCCTGCCGGTCGATGGCGGCCGGTCGGCCGTGCTGGTGACGGCGCTGTGAGCAACGGGACCCGATCGCTCGAGCAAAGGATTGACCGGCTCGAGTCGATCGACGCAATCCGGCAGTTAGCGGGCAAATATTCGCTCTCGCTGGACATGCGCGATATGGATGCCCATGTGAACCTGTTCGCGCCCGACATCCGCGTCGGCCGCGACAAGGTCGGTCGCGCCCATTTCAAGCAATGGCAGACCGAGACCCTGCGTGACCAGTTCACCGGCACTTCGCATCATCTGGGCCAGCACATCATCGAGTTCAAGGATGCTGACCATGCCACCGGCGTCGTTTACTCGAAGAACGAACATGAATGCGGCGCCGAATGGGTCATCATGCAGATGCTCTATTGGGATGACTACGAACGCATCGACGGCTGCTGGTATTTCCGCCGTCGCCTGCCTTGCTACTGGTACGCGACCGACCTGAACAAACCGCCGATCGGCGACATGAAAATGCGCTGGCCGGGCCGCCAGCCCGCCTGGGGGACTTTCCACGACTTGTTCCCCAGCTGGAAGGAATTCTGGGTCGACCGGCCCGACAAGGACCTGTTGCCGGAAGTCGCAGCGCCCGCGCCCGTGGAACAATTCCTGCAAACCATCCGGCGCGGAACCCCGACGCCCAAACTGCGAGTGCGCTGAATGCCGAGCCTGTCTGATCCCTT
>CANFIC010000223.1 GCA_947446685.1 Burkholderiales bacterium | reverse complement strand
CCCTGCTCGCCGACCTCACCGCCAAGGCTGCGGGTATCGAGACCCAGATCCTTGCCGGTGAGGCGGAAGCGCAGGACGCTGTCGCTGTCATAGGCCCCGCCACCGCGGATGTCAAAGCCGGCCAGTGGCAAGGTGCCGGACTTGTCCAGCCCGTTGTATTCACCGAACTTGGCCGAACTGCCGCTGACACCGACAGCCCCGATTTCTACCGTGCTGACCGGCTTGGTGAGATCTTCTACCGTGTTTTCAGCCGCAGCAGCCGCCGAAGCCAGCCCAAGGAGGGCGATATGGACCGCGATAACCAACGGCCTGAGACTTACCTGTTGAATTGTTCTACTCATGATTTATTACTCCGTTCGATCCTTCAACGATTGAACTTGGCGCCATTCGGACTGTTGGATCCATGCACCATGACGTGACAGTTCAGGCAGGCCCGGCCATTGCCTTGCACTGTCAGATACTTGCCGTTCAGGGCCGCAGCTGAATTCAGCCCGGCTGCAGGGCTGCCTGCCGCCGCGGGAACCGAATTACCACTCTTCAGTGACGATCCATGATCCTGATGGCACTCCTGGCAAAGGAATGGCGGTCTGGCCTTCAGCAAGTTGTTGCTCGCGGAGCCGTGGGGCGTATGGCAATTCGTGCAGTCATCTGAGACGGGGCTGTGTTCCCACAGGAACGGGCCGCGCTTTTCGGCATGGCAGGTGTAGCAGGTCTCATTGACCGATGCTTTGACCAGCAACTTCGGTCCGACTGATCCATGCGGGTTGTGGCAATCGCTGCAGGCCATCTTGCCGGCATCCAGCGGATGGGTTGAATTGCGATGTGTCTGGGCCCGTTCAGTCTTGTGGCAGCTGAAACAGACTTCAGACTGCGTGGCCTTGTTCAAAACCCGATCGGCCTTTACATGGATGTTGTGACATGAAGAACAGGCAACATCCTGCGACTGGTGCTGGCTGCCATCCCAATGGGAGCGCTTGCCTTCCTTGTGGCAGGCCAGACAGCTGTTGCTATCTTCAACTGCTGACGACAATTTCCCGCCTTTTTGACCGGACTTGAAAACGATGTCCGGCAAAGGCCGAACGCCGGTTGCGTCGCTGCCCGCACCAGCCAGATGCTTGTCGCTCTTGCCATGACAGGATTGGCAGGTTGGCGTGCGGGCATCGGCCTTCACGCCATGCCTGGTCTGGTACATCTGCAGAATCGGTTTGGCCGACATTTCGTCATGACAGCGCGTACAAGCCGCGTCCTGCTTCAGCGCTTGCGCCGTGGGGCTCTGAGCGCTCGCCGCATCAGCGGCCCGGGCCGGCATCAAGCCGGCCAGCAAACAAAGGGCGAACGCAAGCCCGATGCCTTTATGCATCATTCGATTCATATGCTTCTCCTGAAGGGGTTGGCAGGTCGACCGGGTCTCAGCCGGGCGCCGCCAGGTTGACTAGCGAGAAAGAATCCAGGCCACCAGATTCTTCAACTCCGCCTCGTCCTTGGTCTTGACGATCTTGTGCGGCTCTTCATGTCCATCGGCGAACTTGGCCTTTTCACCTGTCGTCAAGTGCTGCATCACGCGAGCTTCAGCACCCGGCTTGTCCTTGTACTTGGCCGCTACAGCCTTGTAGGGAGGACCATCCTTTTCTTTGCTGACTGCATGGCAGTTGAAGCAGTTGTTTTGACGAGCCACCTGCAAAGCCGCAGCTTCGTCAACTGCCAGCGCGCTGTGCGACATTGCTGAAGCGCCCAGAATCATCAAAATGCGTAAAGCCCACAAAGGAAATAATTCAATCTTTTTCATGCTTTTAAGTTTTTTAATTTATCAACCAATTTTCTAGTCGGGACGCTGCAGATGGTTGAACCAAAAGCCCCTACAACTGTTGAGGAATTTAGACGCTGACCCGCGGCCTTGATTTGATTTATGTCATCTAGGCAGTGAGCTCAAGCAAATTCGCACAAACCGCCCGCTACAGGGCACTCGCACCTGGAGTCAAGGCTGAGCTGCAATCGACCTTTTTCTGGTGCCGGCAGTGGAGCAAAGGCCGGCTCTCGGCACCGCGGCAAGCGGCAAGACTGCGAAGCCTCAGCAGGCCTGAATCAGGCGAAAGCCAGACGATGCAACCGGTAGACCGATGCCCGATCAGTGACACCCACGATTGGCATGATGGTCAAGGTCCAAAGCAGCGCGGCGGACAAACCGGTTCAGGCATGTGATCATGCGAAGCAACTGAAACAGCGCAACTCCCAGGATCACCGGAATGACAACCCCAATGGATTGCAAGGCCGGATTACCCAGCCATGGTCGTGGCCTTCAGCGCCCTAGGCTGGGTCTGATGCTTGGCCTGTTGATCTGCGCAGGCCAGGCTTTCGCGGGCAGCATTCTCTTCATCGGCAACAGCTTCACTTATGGTGCAGGATCGCCAGTCCAGTACTACCGCACTGACACCGTCACCGACCTCAACCAGCAGGGCAAAGGGGGCGTGCCGGCACTGTTCAAATCGTTCACACAGCAAGCAGGCCTGAGCTACCAGGTTCACCTGGAAACCCACCCCGGCGCAGGCATCGATTGGCACCTCGCCCACAAGCTCGGCGTGATCGGCCAGCAAGGCTGGGACAAGGTCATCATGCATGGCTACAGCACGCTGGATCCGGCCCGGCCCGGTGACGCCACCGCCATGATCCGCAGCATGCTGCAAATGGCCGAATTCTTGCGCAGCAAAAACCCAACAGTCGAGCTCCAGTTGATGGCCACGTTCCCACGTGCTGACCAGACCTATCAAGTCGGTGGCGCCTGGTATGGCAAACCGATCGAAGCGATGGCGCTCGATGTGCGGGCGGGCTACGACAAGGCCGCCGCCGCAAGCGGGATCCAGCGCGTAGTCCCTGTCGGCGAAGCCTGGGTGCGGGCGATAGGGTCCGGCCTGGCAGCCGCCAATCCCTATGCCGGCATCGCTGCAGGAAAAGTCAATTTATGGGCCGACGACAGCTATCACGCCAGCAGCTACGGCTATTACCTGGAAGCGCTGGTTGTTTTCGGCAGCATCACCGGTCGCGATCCACGCTCATTGGGCGAAAGCGAATGTTCCGGGTTCGAACTGGGCCTGTCTGCTGATCAGGTCGAGAAGCTACAGGCAGTCGCTTTCGAGCAACTCGTCGCCAGCGGAATGATGACGCCCGCCTCGCCGCCAGCGAAGCAATACCGGGAGCCCTTGCCCTGCGCAAGCTCGAAGGTGGCGCCGATCAAGCGGCGTAGTCCGGGTTAGTCGCGCACACCCGTTTAGGCCGCGGAGTCGGTCTCGCTCCGTGGCGATGGGTTTCGAAGCGAAGGTGTGATCATTTGCTCGACGATGATTCCGTCCCGTGCAACGATCAAGGACGTTCCAGTGCGGTCAGCCAACTCTCGCGCCCTTTGCGCAGATCGAACAAGCGCTGCCGAGACGGATTGCATATCGTGGTCGGCAAGGCGGGAGATGTTATTTTGATGGGTTGCACTCAAGGGTTCGCTCCTTCTTCCAGTAGTCGAGGCATTTCACCGCTGTTGTCAAACAGTTGCCAGAAATTTACCCGAGAGCGGTAAGTTTCCTGCAGATGGAACAATCCCGCATCAAAGCGCCTTCGGATTACGTCAGCCGAGATATTATGCCCCCCTGACGCACGCGCATGGCGACGCGTGCAACCGCTTCATCCGCAGATGACAGCGACAAAAATATGAGTTTGACGACATATCCGTCCTTGCGCCATTGGTCGACCATGCGTGCATAGGTCAAGCCGGAGAGCGTCGTTTCAAAAGCAAAACTTCGTCCCTCTGATGTATGACGCGCAATTTCTTGCAGCATCAGACGTCCAGCGCGGAATGCGACGCTCTCAGGTTGAAATGGGGCGATACCCGCAGCGATCAGATCGGCGTTGACGAAAACCGGGCAGCTCGCTTCATTAGGCAAAAATTCACGCGCAAAAGTGGTTTTCCCTGCACCGTTGGGGCCCGCAATGATGACGATCTTTTTGTCAGCCATGAAATGTAAGTGCCTGTCGACCAATCCGTCGCTCACCCTGGAGCAGAACCGAACCCATGCTGAGCCCGATGCGCTTCAACTGACCACCCCAGCAGAAAAAAGCCCCAACGATTTCTCGTAAGGGCTTGATTTGATTCTTCTAGTGGCTCCTCGACCTGGGCTCGAACCAGGGACCTACGGATTAACAGTCCGGCGCTCTACCAACTGAGCTATCGAGGAACAGAGCCTATCAGTATAGCTATTTTTCGGCGCGTTTACAAGGTGACTTCCAAACTCACTCTAAAAGTACGCGGCGCCAGCGGATAGAGGTAGACATGGCTGTATTGGTAAGGAGACTCCTTCCAGGCGCGACGGTCGGCCAGGTTGTCGACGCCGGCGCGCCAGACCAACAGCTGTTTGCCCCAGGCCTGCTCAAGCCTGGCGCCTGCATCCAGGCGGGTCCAGCCCGGCAGGTTGATGCTGTTGTCGTTGGGCAGCAAGGCGCGCTTGCCCTCATAGGCCAGTCCGGCCTGCAATTGCAGCCCTTGTACGGCGGAAACATTCTGCCGGACCGTGGCCTTCAAAGTCGTTTCGGGGACGTTCGCCGGCCTCATTCCGTTCAAGGTCGAATCCCGGCTGTTCTGAAGTTGCGCCTGCAGCAACATGGCGCTGGCCAGCAGGCCACCGCCTGACCATTTGAGGTCGGTCTGGGCTTCGATGCCGCGATGCTTTGCCTGCCCGTCTGCGGTGATTGCGCCGTCGATGGCGCGCCATTGCGGTTGCCTGACCTCGAACCAGTTGATCGACCAGTCAAGCAGCTTGCTGCCCGCCTTGATGCCGAGCTCGAACTGCTCGCTGATCAATGCTGGCAAGGCCTGTCCGGCGTTCTTGTACAAGTCGGGGCGGTTCGGCGTGACCTGCGATTCGACACCCTGCCCCCAGCTCGCGTAAAGCATATGCTGGCTGCTCAGCGCGTAGCTCGCTCCCAGCCATGGGGTGGTGAATTGCTGGCCATAGTGGATCGCCTCTTGACCGCTGGTATTGATGCTTTCGCGCCGTAGATGACTGTTGCGCAGCCCGGCCCAGGCCTGCCATTGCGCGTCGATCTGGATCGAGTCGCGCAGATAGAACTCGCTGCTGTGCTCGCTGCGCTCGGTGTTGTCGGCCGTCAGGCTGGGGTCGGCGATGGTCAGCAACTTGCCGCTGATATTGCCGGTGCCGGCCCAGTTGTAGGCCTGGCGCTGAAAGCGGCTGTTGAAGCGCGTCAGCAGCAGTCCGGCATTCAGCTGGTGACGCAGCCCGCCGGTGCTGAAGTTGCCGTTCAACGACAGGTCGAGCGCCTCGCTATTGCGGCGTTCGTTTTCGCTACGGAAGTCCCACATGTCGAAGTTGCCGTTCGGGCAATAACGGTCGGCGTAGTAGCTGCCGTCGGCAGCGCTGCAGCCGTAGGGATAGGCCAGCCTGTCGTCAGTTTTAAGCCGCTGCAACCCCAGATGAACCTGCGCCTGCCAGTCAGCATTGAGCCGCTGCTGCACGCGCAGCGAGGCATGCTGGTTGTCGAATACCACCGGCTGGCTCCAGGGCTGGTTGTTCAGATTGATCGTCGGGTCGACTGATCTGGCATTGGGCAGCTTGTTGCCGAGCAGGCTGAAGCCGGGTTGGCTCGGTTGACTCTGGCGATTCAGCTCGAACTCGGCCTCGATCAAGGTGTCCGGCGAAAGCTTCCAATCGCCGGCTACAGCCAGCAAGCTGCGGCTGCCCTTGGCGTCCTGCAGCAAGGGGTCGAGTCGGGCCCCTGCAGCATTGATGCGCAGGCCGAAGGCATCAGCCGGGCCGAAGCGTTGACTCCAGTCGACGGCGGCTTCCAGCGTGCCGGCTTCGCTGTAGGCCAGGTTCAAGGTGGTCAGATTGACCGTCGGGCGCTTGACGACCAGATTGACCAAGCCGCCGGGAGAGCTGACGCCAGCCTGGATGCCGCTGGTGCCTTTGAGCACTTCGATGGCCGACTTGTTGCCCAGCACCAAGGCGGTCTCGGCATTGATCGGCAGGCCGTCACGGCGGTAGTTGAAGCGGTTGTCGAGATCGAAGCCGCGAATCTTCAGGTAAGAGACATAGCCCTGCGAGTTGTAGGCATCGCTGATGCTGGCGTCGAGGCTGGTAATGCCGGACAGCGCATTGATGCCGGCGTCGAGCAGGCGTTCGCTGCCCAGCACATCGGCCTGCAGCGGCAGCTTGGCGATCGGCGTGTTGCCGAAACCGCCGACCAGCACCGGCGCATCAGCCGAGCGGCCGCTGACCGAGACCATGGGCAGCGCCTGCGCCAGGGCGAGATTGCTGCAAAGGAGGCT
>CANFIC010000222.1 GCA_947446685.1 Burkholderiales bacterium | reverse complement strand
AGCGGCAGCGCGGCGAATTCAAACGACCATAACCGCAGCATCAAGCTGTCACGGCTGCTGGAGCAGCTGCCGCAAGGATTCGAATATTTCTGCCTGCAAAAGGGCATCAGGGCCGAGGATCTGGAAACGATCCGGGCGACCCCGAGGGTCAGGATCTTTGACGATGAGCTGATGGATTTCCAGAGCACGGCGGGGCTTTGCGAGTTGATGGATGTCGTGCTCACGGTCGACACCAGCATCGCCCATCTCAGCGCTGCGCTGGGCCGGCCGACCTGGATCTTGCTGCCTTTCGCGCCTGATTGGCGATGGATGCTGGAGCGTGCTGACAGCCCCTGGTATCCATCCGCAAAGCTCTATCGGCAAACGACTGCCGGTCAATGGGGGCCGGTACTCGACCTTGTCCATGCCGATCTGTTGCGGCTGGTGGCAGGCGAGAACAAAGACATGGCCCCATGAGCCAGCCCTTGACGCCCGGGCAGGAGCCCGCCGAGAACCTGCCCTTGGCGGCCAGGCCGCTGCGCCTGAAAGATGCCGTTGCCCTGCATCGCTCGGGCCGGCTCGATGAGGCCAGACAGATCTACCAGCAGCTGCTGGTTGAGCAACCCGAGCATGCCGAGGCCTTGCATCTGCTGGGCGTCGTTGCGCTGCAGTCGGGCGCCAATGAAGATGCAATTGACTTGATCGACCGGGCTATCGCGATCAAGCCGGATGTTGCGGCTTTTTACTGCAACCGGGGCAACGGCTTCCAGGAACTCAAGCAATTCGAACGGGCCGTTGCCAGCTATGACCAGGCGATCAGCCGCGATCCGTCTTATGCCGATGCCTTCTTCAACCGTGGCAATGCCTTGCGCGCCTTACGGCAGCCGCAGCAGGCTCAGGATTCTTTTGACCAGGCCATCGCGATCAAGCCGGCCTATGCAAAAGCCCATTTCGGCCGCGGCGCTGCGCTGCAGGATGCAGGCCAGCTCGAGCCTGCCCTGGCAAGCTATGACCAGGCGATCTTGCTCAACCCGGCTGATGCCGAGGCCTTGTGCAACCGGGGTGTCGTGCTTGAACGGATGGGCAGGTTCGAGGCGGCGCTGGCCAGCCATGATGCGGCGCTCGCGCTGAAACCCGGGTACGCCGAGGCCTGGTCTAACCGCGGTGTGGCGCTGCAGGGGCTGGGTCAGACCGGGGCTGCGATCCGCAGCTACCAACATGCGATCAGCGCCAACCCCGCTTATGCCCAAGCGCATTTCAACCTTGGCGCGGTATTGAAGAACCTGAACCGGCTGGATGAGTCCCTGGCCAGTTACGACCAGGCGATCAGGCTTGACCCCGGCAACGCCCTGGCCTGCTCCAACCGCGGCACGGTCTTGCTGGAGCTGATGCGCTTTGATGAAGCCCTGGCCAGCTTCAACATGGCGATCGAAGCGAGCGATGACTTTGCCGAAGCCTACTGGAACAAGTCGCTGCTATTGCTGTTGACTGGCCAACTCGAGGCCGGCTGGGCGCTTTACGAGTGGCGCTGGAAAAACCAGAAACTCGGCTTGTCGAGGCGGAAATTCCAGCAGCCTTTGTGGCTCGGAACCGAGTCGCTCAAGGGCAAAAAAATCCTCCTGCACAGCGAGCAGGGGTTTGGCGACACGATCCAGTTCATCCGCTATGCCAGCCTGTTGGCAGAACGCGGCGCTGATGTGATCGTGGAAGTCCAGCCGGCGCTGATCGAATTGCTGCGAGGGCTGGCAGGCGTTGGCCAATGGGTGCTCAAGGGCGAGCCGCTGCCTGAATTCGACTATCACTGCCCCTTGCTCTCCTTGCCGCTGGCCTGCCAGACGACGCTGCAGAACATCCCCAACCGTCCGGCTTATATCGGCAGCGATCTGGCCAAAGTGACTGAGTGGCGCCACCGGTTGGGCCCCAGGTCCAAGCCGAGGGTCGGGCTGGTGTGGAGCGGCAATTCTGCACACAAGAACGACTCGAGACGCAGCGTCGAAATCGCATCGTTATTGCCCTATCTGCCGGAGCAGTTCGAGTACTTCAGCCTTCAAAAAGACATTTCTGATGCCGATCGATTGACCTTGCAGGGCCAGCACCGGGTCAAGCAATACGATGCCTCGATGATGGATTTCCCATCGACTGCGGCCTTGTGCGAGTTGATGGATCTGGTCATCACCGTCGACACCAGCCTGGCGCATATGAGCGCGGCCTTGGGAAAGCCGACCTGGATCATGCTGCACCATGTGCCCGACTGGCGCTGGCTGCTCGATCGAAGCGACAGCCCCTGGTATCCATCGGCCAGACTCTATCGACAGGGCGCTGACAGCAACTGGGCGCCAGTCTTCATGGCCATCAGGGCCGAGCTCGGTCGCCTGGGATCGGGGCAGAAGCTGAGCACGGCGATTGCATTGCACCAGCAGGGCCAACTCGATCGTGCCAAGGCGATTTATCAAGAAATCCTGGCCGTTGAACCCTTGCACGCGGATGCGCTGCATTTGTCCGGGCTGATCGAATTTCAGCAGGGCAGGTTTCAGGGCGCTGTTGACCTGATCAGCAAGGCCATCGCCGTCAAGCCGGATGACCCGGTGGTTCACTGCAACCTTGGTCAGGCGCTGCAGGGGCTTGGCCAAGCGACCGAAGCCTTGGCCAGCTACGACCAGGCCATCGCCGCCAGACCTGCTTATGCCGAGGCCTATTGCTACCGGGGCGGCGCCTTGAAGGAACTGCGCAGATTCGAGGCGGCGATCACCAGTTATGACCGGGCGATCGCCATCAATCCGGCTTATGTCGATGCCTATTACAACCGGGGCAACGGGCTGAGGCAAATGAAGCGCCTGGAGGCGGCGATTGCCAGCTACGACCAGGCCATCCAACTCGATCCAGGACATGCCGGGGCCTATTCAAACCGCGGTATCTGCCTGACGCAGTTGAAGCAATTCGATGCTGCCTTGGCGAGTTATGAAGCGGCGCTGAAGATCGACAAGAATGCGCTGCAAGCCCGTCTGAACCAAGGCAATGCGCTGGCTTTGCTCGATCGCCATGAGGAGGCGATCGCCTGTTATGACAGCGCCATTGCGGCCCGGCCCGACTTTGCCCAAGCCCATGCTTACCGGGGCCTGGCCTTGCAGGCGCTGCTGCAGATGGACGCTGCCATAGCAAGCTTTGACAGCGCGATCAGCCTGCAGCCCGACTATGCCGATGCCCAATGGAACAAGGCCGTGGCCTTGCTGCTGTCAGGAGACTTCAAGAACGGCTGGCCCTTGTATGAATGGCGCTGGAAAAACAAGAAGCTGGGTAAAAAGATCCGCTTCCCGGCTGAAAAGCTCTGGCTCGGCGGTGTGCCGATCAAGGGCAAGAGGCTGTTGATGCATACCGAGCAAGGCTATGGCGACACCATCCAGTTCATCCGCTATGCCCGCCTGGCGGCCGAGCTCGGGGCCACCGTCATCGCCGAAGTGCCGGCGGCGCTGATCCCCTTGCTGGAAGGGCTGGAAGGGGTAAGCCAATGGGTCGCGGCGGGCAAGCGGCCGCCCGATTACGACTACCACTGCCCGATGCTTTCGCTGCCGCTGGCCTTCGATACGCGGCTTGAAACCATCCCGTCCCCCCAGCGCCATCTGCCGGCGAAGGCGAGCCAGCTCTTGCAATGGCAAAACAAACTCGGGCCGCGGACCAAGCCCCGGGTCGGCCTCGTCTGGAGCGGCAGCGAAGGGCATTCGAACGACAAAAACCGCAGCATCAAGCTGGCGTCATTGCTTGAATACCTGCCGGATCAGTTTGAATATTTCAGCCTGCAAAAGGAGCTGCGTGACGATGACCGGGCGACGCTGGAAGGCGGCGCGCCGATCAGGCATTTCGGCGCGGAGCTGGTCGACTTTTCCAGCACCGCCGCGCTTTGTGAATTGATGGATGTCGTGCTCACCGTGGACACCAGCATTGCCCATCTCGGCGGTGCCCTGGGCAGGCCGACCTGGATCATGCTGCCCTATCTGCCCGACTGGCGCTGGCTGCTGGATCGCCAAGACTGCCCCTGGTATGCCTCGGCACAACTCTACCGTCAGGCCGCTGACCGACGCTGGGCACCGGTGCTTGAGAGGCTGCGGGCCGACTTGCTGAAGCTATTGGCTTGAGCGGCCGGCCGGGATAGCTTCGCTGCCTCGGCGCGCTCGATCAAGTGTCCGACCTTGGCTGCCGACAGGCTCAGGCCGGACTTCCCAGCGGCACAAATCTGCTATATTCTGACCTGTCTAGTCAGACTTTTCGAATGGAGTTTCAGCATGCACGCATGGCAAATGCAAGAAGCCAAAGCCCGGTTATCGGAACTGGTCAAGTGCGCCGAAAGTGAAGGGCCGCAAAACATCACCCTGCATGGCCAATCGGTGGCGGTGGTGGTGTCGCGCGTCATGTTTGACCGACTGACAGGCAACGACAACTCCTTGGTCGACTTCATGCGCCGATCCCCGCTTTATGGGGCGGATGACATCGCAATCGATCGCGACCCGAGTTTGACCCGCGAGTTGTCGTTTTGAGCTATTTACTCGATACGAACGTCTTGTCAGAGTTGTGCCGGAAGACCCCTGACGCCGGTGTGGTCGAGTGGTTTTCCCGCCGACCGGCCTCCACCCTTTACCTGAGTGTGCTGACGCTAGGTGAGTTACGCAAAGGCATTGAAGGCGTGGCCGAGGCCGAGCGTCGCATGGCGCTGACGGACTGGCTGGAGACAGACTTGCCGGGGTTTTTCGCCGGTCGCATATTGCCCATAGACGTGCAGGTGGCAGATCGCTGGGGCAGATTAGTGGCTGCAGCAGGTCGCCCATTGCCGGCCATTGACAGCCTCTTGGGTGCAACCGCAGCGCAGCATGGCTTGAGCATGGTCACGCGCAACGCAAGGGATTTTGCGGATCTGGGGCTCGACGTCATCAACCCTTGGGCCCGTTAAAAACCATCAAAGGTGATGTCTACAAACGTGAGCAGTGGATTTCAGCACCGTGGTCTTTGTAGCCCGCATGAATGGCCCACCGGGCCGAATGCGGGGAACCGCTTGCATGCATGCCCAGTCGGCGAAACAAGCCGCCCGCGGTCAACCTGAAACAGCCGGCCGCGATCGCTGAACTACGCAGCATGAACGGTCCAGGGAACCCGATGCCTTTTACCCCGTTGCTGCCTGATTGATAGTCGTCGTCGCGTTGGTGCTTGATGGCCAAAATCGTCACTGCGTCCAGCGCCGGCTCGAATCGGTAGAGAGCCAAGTAGCCGCTGGCGCCAAAGTCTATGACCAGTTCACGCAGGTCGTCGCTGTCCTCGACCGGCCGCCCGATCATGAGGGCAATTGTCAGCGGCGTGAATGCGTCACGGATCGCCAACAGCGCCCTTTTGGCCCCAGTCAATGCCCCTGGTTCCAAGGGTTGATGACCGTCAAGCCGGCGGCCTCAAACGGGCCGGTGTCTCGCGTTGCGACAATCAGCCCATGTGCCATGGCCGTAGCGGCGATATAACCATCTGCTGGCGAGATAGCCTTCCCTTCAGCCCTTGCGCGGGCTCGAAGCATTGCATAGGCCTCGGAAGCAGCAGCATCAAACGGCAGTATGCGGCCGACGAACAAGGGCAGGATGCGTTGTTCAAGGCTGGCGCGCAACATGTCTTGTCGTTTGCCAGTCGGCAGCGCCGCGATACCAAAGCGCAATTCGGCCAAACTGATCGTCGAGAGATAAAGCGTTTCGACAATTTGCGCGTCTATCCAGGTCAAGACGCCCACATCACAGCTTGCCTTCAAGGGCTCAGAAACAACATGGGTATCAAGCAGGATCATTCAAAGCTCATGGGTTCAGCCGGAGATGTGTCGCGCTCCAATTCAAGATCGAAACCTCCGGCTTGCTGGCCAATTTCAGCCAAAAGTGAACCGAGCTTGATGCGGTTCTCAGGGCGTGCGACGCTTTCAAGAATGGCTCTGACTTCTGCTTCGGTGCTCCGACCGGCCATCGCGGCCCGCACCCGCAAAGCGCGGTGCGTCTCCTCAGGCAAATTACGGACAGTGATTGATGACATTGATCCTCCGCTGGCATGATTGATAGCAATGATTTCATTTTTATACGGATGAGATCATTTTGCAATGGGTTCCCAGCGCATTCTCCAGAGCACAGAGCCCCGTAGCCCGCATGAATGGCCCACCGGGCCAAATGCGGGGAACCGCTTGCACGCTTACACAGTCGGCGAAACAAGCCGCCCGCGATCAACCTGAAACAGCAGGCCGCGATCGCTGAACTACGCACCGATGGCCCGGTTTACCGACCTCGGTGCTCTGTAATGAACTGGCGAAGGGCGGAATCGATGCGAGTCTGCCAGCCGTCACCGGCT
>CANFIC010000221.1 GCA_947446685.1 Burkholderiales bacterium | reverse complement strand
TGGCGTACGCCATTGAGCTGCAACATGCGGATCAGTGCGTCGGCACCGTTGAAGCTTTGAGACATGGCGATGGGCTCGTGGTGGCGCGGGGGGATCAAAAGGATTTAAACATAAGTCAATACCCTTCAGGCATTCAGAGCGTTTCGGCGTGAACCGTTGACCAAGGATGTTTTCCCGTGAGCATCCGTTTTGTGGTGCTGTCGACGGGATAACCGGTCTGGCGCAGGGCTTTGCGCGATCAAGCCCAGCTTCCGCACCGACCCTGGCGCAAAAAATACGGGATTTGGAGTGGGGAAAAGCCGCCCGGCGTGCATAAGATGGGGGCCTGTCCCTGAATGGAGTGCTGAATGTCAAATTTGATTGCCGACAAACTGGAATTGAACGGCTTGCTGGATCGACAGGCCTTGCAAGCGTTGATGGAAAAGTCGGCGGCCGGTGCGCGCGCCGCAGGACAGTCGATGGCGGTCTTGACCCTGGATCTCGATCATTTCAAGGCCTATCTGGATGAGCAAGGCCACGCGCAAGCCCAGGCTGCGCTGATGCGAACAGCCAAGTTGTTGAACGCCCATCTGCCGGTGGGCGCGAGCCTGGCCCACCTGGGCGGTGATGAATTTGTCATGCTGCTACCGACTTCCGATCTGGGCGCGGCAGTTGACACCGCCGAAACCCTGCGCGGCGCGGTCGAAGCGGAGTTCACATCACCGGCTGACCCGGCGGCGCTGACCGTCACCCTGGGTGCTGCCGCCAGCCCGCCAGGGACCGACTGGACCGCAGACAGCCTGCTTTCGCTGGCCGATGCTCGCAAAACCTTTGGCAAAAAGCGTCTGTTGCCGCACCACAACCGGGTCTGGGCCGGCGCCTTGCCGTCCGACTGGTACCCCCGCTTCAATGTGCAGCCCGAGGTATGGCCTAGCCAGTAACCTTCCTGGCAAGAGGGCCGGCTGACCGCCTGGGTGGCAGGCGACCTGAGCCTCGCTCCAGCGTCGCGTTCAGGCGGCTCCTCGCAGCCATCGCCGAAGGTGCCGGCAGCGCCCCGGAATTTTTGGGGCGGAACTAAGGGCGACGATCGCCCGGGTATTGCAGAGGCAGACTCAGTCGTGGTGGCATGTTGCCCAACTCAGTCTGCAAGACGATATGGCAGGCCCGTTTCACGGCTGGACGGCTGGTTCGATGTGTAAAATTTAGCTAGATCTTTGCACAAGGGACCTCATGCCTGTCACGTCACACAGACCGGCCGCCGGCCAATGTTTGACTACCGCCAGCCTGTTCGCGCTGACCTTGCTGGGCGCCTGCGGCGGTGGCGGTAGCGGCAGCCCGGCGCCCACCGCACCTGCAGCCACCACAAATGCCAGCGCGATTGCCGCATCCAAGCCGGGAGATCTACTCAATAGCATCAAGGTCACGCTGGCCGCGCGGCAAGCCCAGGGCTTGTCCAGCGCCTCCCCGGTTGTCTGGCTTTCTGGCGCACCCGCGGGCGCCATCAGCGTCACTGCATCGGGCGATGCGGTGGCGCGCTCGAACACCACGGTGCAAGAGGCCGGTGTCGACGAAGACGACCTGATCAAGTCGGATGGTGAATTGATCTTCACGCTCGACTCATTGGCCTCAAGCAGCAGCGGCCGGCCCCAAAGCCGCATGCAGGTCTACCGCCGCGCTGCCGATGGCAAGTTGGCTTCGCTGCAAACCTTGAAATTGCCGGTGGACGAATCAACCTACCCGGTCTCGCGCGGCATGGTGCTGGCGCGCGCAGCCAACCGGCTGGCGGTGTTGGCCGAAAGTTCGACCCCCATCGCCTTGCCCGTCGCATGCCCTGCCGGCAATGTGTGTGTGGGTACGGCCTCGTCGATCTATCCGCCCAGCGCCATCCAGAGCGAAGTCCGCGTGCAGCAGGTCGACATCGCCGCTTCTGGCCAGGTCAGTACCGGTAATCTGGCCGTGATCGACGGTCGCCTGGTTGGCAGTCGACAGATCGACAACATCCTGTACCTCGTGACCACTCACGCGCCCAGGCTGCTCCCCGATTTGCTGCCGACCACCGCGACCGCTGCCGAACGAGGGGCAGCGTTGGATGCGCTGACCCTGACTGATGTGCTGCCGAAGATCCGCATCAATGGGGGTGCTGCACAGACACTGGTGGCCGAGACCGATTGCTATGTGCAGCCCAAGAATGCCTCGCTCGACCTGTCCATCACCACCATCACGGCTATCGATCTGGCGGCCGCTGGCTTGTCGCGTACGAGTCGTTGTTTCGTTGGTGGTACCGAGGCCATGTATATGTCGAACGCCAGCATCTACCTGGCGACCACCCGATATGCTTACGGCTCGGTTGGCAATGGCATCCGCTATTCGCCGCAGGCCAGCACCGACATCCACAAATTCACCGTCAGCGGCAGCAATATCGACTACCGCGCCTCGGGTGAGGTGGCGGGCCATCTGGGTTGGGATACGCAGCGCAAGCCCTATCGCATGAGCGAGTACAACGGCGACCTGCGCGTGCTGAGCTTCACTGGCGAAACCGGCTGGGCCTGGTTGACCGACGATGGCTCACCCACTGCGCCGCCACCTTCGCCGGCGACTCTGAGTCTGCTGCGTGAGCGCAGCAGCGACACCAGTTTGCAGCTTGTGGCCAAGCTGCCCAATGCCCAGCGCCCTGCGGCCATCGGGATCACCGGCGAGCAGGTGTATGCGGTGCGTTTTGCCGGTGACCGCGGCTATGTGGTCACCTTCCGCCAGACCGATCCGCTTTATGTTTTGGACTTGTCCAACCCGTCCGATCCGCGTCAGGCGGGCGAGCTGAAGATGCCGGGCTTTTCGGATTACCTGTTTCCGATGGGTGACGGCCTGCTGTTCGGCGTTGGCAAGGACGCTGATGCCAGCGGCCGCCTGGGCGGCATCAAGGTGGCGCTGTTCGATGTGCGGGACATCGCTGCACCCAAATCGCTGGGTTCGCAGGTCATGGGCTTGCGAGGCAGCCAGTCTGCGCTGGACTACTCCAGCCATGGCATCAATCTGTTCACCCGCGGCAATACAGTGAGGGCGGCATTGCCGGTAACGCTTCAAACGAACGATCTCTCCGGCGCAGCACAAAGCGGCTTGCAACGCATCGAGATCGACTTGTCGGCCCGTGCCATGACCGTGAAGCCCTTGTTGCCTGTGACCGCCAACAACGGCTATGTTGACCTGGGCAGCGAGCGGAGTTTGCAAATTGAAAACCAGGTTTACCACCTGAGCCAGGGCCAACTGCGTACGTTGGATTGGTAAACACACCTGAGCGCTGAGCCCGAAACGCCAAGCTATCGTCGCTGGCTTCCCGGCCCCTGACCAGTTCGCCGCCCTTCATCACGAAGCTGATTTTTTCGAGCAGCTTGACGTCGACCAAGGGGTTGCCTGCGACGCCCACCAGCGCGCCACCTGCTCGCGTTGCGCCGGACTGTAGTGCAGACCCAGCTTGGTGCGGCGCCACAGCACGTCGTCAGCGCTGCGTGCCCATTCGTTGCGGTGCAGGTGGTGCAGTTCGGCTTCGTACAAGCCTGGCGCCACTTCGGCACCCAGCGCATCTGCTGAGCTGCCCTGTCCCAACAGCCGATCGACCCGGCTGCCGTAACAGCGGGCCCAGCGTTCGAGCGTGGGCGCCGGCAACTCTCGGTGCTTCATTGCCAGCGCGGCGATGAAGCGCGTCATATCGACATCAGGCTGTTGCGGCGGGCCTATCCAGGCCGACAGATCGCCGCCGGGCAACAAGGCCGATGCGGTCCAGGCCGGCCGGCTTTCGCCCAGGCGCTGCAGCAACTGGTCGGCTGCCTCTTCGGCCAGCTTGCGGAAGGTGGTGATTTTGCCGCCCCACACGCTCAACAGCGGCGAGGTTGTGTCGGCATCGAATTCCAGCAGGTAGTCGCGGCTGACCGCCGATGCGTCGCCCGACTCGTCGTCCAGCAGCGGACGCAAGCCCGAGTAGCTCCAGACCACATCGGCCGGCCGCACCGGTTGGGCGAAATATTGGCTGGCCTGCTCGCACAGGTAGCTGATCTCGGCGGCATCGATACGGGCCGCAGCGGGCGCGCCGCCGACCTCGATGTCGGTGGTGCCGATCAGTGTGAAATCGCCCTCGTAGGGGATGGCGAAGATGATGCGCTGGTCCGGGTTCTGGAAGATATAAGCATAGTCATGTTCGAAAAGCTTGCGCACCACGATATGGCTGCCCTTGATCAACCGCAGCGAGCGTGCGCTGGCCAGTTGCGCGCGGTCGCGCAGGAACTCGCCGGTCCAGGGGCCGGCGGCATTGACCAGCGCGCGCGCCTGCACCTCGACGGCGGGACCTCCCTCAGGCTGCAGGGTGGCGCGCCAGCCTGGGTGGCTGCGTGCGACATGCTCGCAACGGGTGCGGGTCAGGATGGTGGCGCCGCGCTCAGCGGCGTCGATCGCGTTCAGCACCACCAGCCGCGCGTCGTCGACCCAGCCATCGCTGTATTCGAAACCGCGCTTGTACTGCGGCTTCAGCGGCGCGCCGGCGGGGTGGCGGCGAAGGTCGACGCTGAGGCTGGCCGGCAGCCAGTCCCGCCTGGCCAGATGGTCATACAAAAACAGCCCGATCCGCACCATCCAGGCCGGCCGCATCGACGCGTCGTGCGGCATCACGAAGCGCAGCGGCCGCATGATGTGGGGTGCAACCCTGAGCAGCAGTTCGCGCTCGGCCAGCGCCTTGCGCACGAGGCTGAATTGCCGATGTTCGAGGTAGCGCAGGCCGCCATGAATCAGCTTTGTCGACGCGGACGAGGTGTGGCGGGCCAAATCATCCTGTTCGCACAGCAGCACTTTCAGGCCACGCCCGGCCAGGTCGCGGGCGATGCCGGCACCATTGATGCCGCCACCGACCACCAGGGCGTCGTATATCAAGCCAGTCGACAACGGGGCAGGCTTGGCAAACCGCTCCAATGGGTCGTTCAAGCGGATCTCCTCGATCCTGGGTTGGCATCCGCCTGGGCGGCGCCGGTTCGTTTGATCGTCATAAAATATTCTTTTTAATTCTTTTATTTTCTATTATGTTCGTTTGTAGCCGAAGTCTAGCCATATCGCAAGCCGGCAAATCCTGGGCCGCTGCCGGGCCGTCGCTTAATATGGCGGCGTCAATCTCTGGAACCTGATGTCGTGAGCGCCTTGATCCCCAACCCTCGCCAGGCCGGTGTGCTCGACACCGTGCGTGAACTCGGCAATGTGAAGGTCGAGGCTTTGGCCGAGCGTTTCGGCGTCACGCTGCAGACGGTGCGGCGCGATGTGAAGCTCTTGTCCGATGCCGGAATGCTGGCGCGCTTCCATGGCGGCGTGCGCTTGCCGGCCAGCACCACTGAAAACATCGCCTATCGCCAGCGCCAGCAGCTCAACGAAGATGCCAAGCGCGCCATCGCCCGCGCGGTGGCCTCGCAGGTGCCCGAGGGCTGCAGCTTGATCCTCAACATCGGCACCACCACCGAGGCGATTGCCCGCGAGTTGCTGGCCCACCGCGGCCTGCGCGTGATCACCAACAACCTGAATGTGGCGACCATCCTCAGCGACAACCCCGACTGCGAGGTGATCGTGGCCGGCGGTCTGGTGCGCAGTCGCGATCGCGGCATCATCGGCGAGGCGACGGTAGAGTTCATCGCCCAGTTCCGCGTCGACATCGGCGTGATCGGCATCTCGAGCATCGAGGCCGACGGCACGCTGCGCGATTTCGACTACCGCGAGGTGAAGGTGGCGCAGGCCATCATCCGCGCCAGCCGGCAGGTCTGGTTGGCCGCCGACCACAGCAAGTTCAATCGCCCGGCGATGGTGGAGGTGGGCCGGCTCGACCAGGTGGACAAACTGTTCACCGACCGCGCGCCACCCCCCGCGTTCGACAAACTGCTGGGCGAAGCGGCTGTGCATTGCATTGCCGCCGATGCTGCGTCCCAGGATCCAGGAGACAAGACAATATGAGCTATCTACTGGCCCTCGACCAGGGCACCAGCAGTTCACGCAGCATCGTCTTCGACCAAGCCGGCCGGATCGTGGCGATGGCGCAGCGCGAGTTCGGTCAGATCTTTCCGCAGCCTGGCTGGGTGGAACATGACCCGGAGGAGATCTGGCGCCCGAAGCGCTGACGGCACCAACGACGGCGGGGCTGCTGCAGCGCTCTAAGCGCTTGCCTGCCTTATTACCCTCTTCTCACTGCTATTAGCCTAGTTTGGCCCGTAGGTCAAAGTCAAGTGCTAAATCCCCATAAATCAAAGAGCAAATTGAGAAATGAGAGAGAAGAATGATACGCACAACAGCCCATCCGAAAGCCGAAAAAACGGAGGAGCAGCACCACAAAGCCGCCA
>CANFIC010000220.1 GCA_947446685.1 Burkholderiales bacterium | reverse complement strand
CAGCGCTGAACAGTTGACTGCCCTGGTGCGCTCACGCAGCCCAGCCGAATTGGCCGTGACGATTGCCGGTGGCAGCAATGTCAATCTGCAACAGCTGATGGCCGCGATTGACGCAGTGCGACTCGGTGGTGCGGTCCAGATCGGCCTGGCAGCCAAGGCCGGCAAGCCGTGAGTGCAATCACCCTGCAAAGCCATGGCATTGCGTCGCGCAGTTGGCAGGATTTCGGCGCGGCATTTACGCTTGAGGCGCTGGCCATTGCCGCGCTGATCGCCTGGATGGCCGCTCATCCGCCGCCGCCCAAGCTGATTCCTTTGGCGATCCAGATCGAGGCTGCGCCCAACCTTGAAGCGCCGCCGCCGGAGCCACCAAAAGCGCTACCCAAGGTGATACCACCGCCGGTAAAGACCGCCGTGGTGACGCCACCGAGCCCGCCACCACCCGCACCGATGGCAACGCCGGTACCGGTGGTTCCAGCGCCTAGCGAGCGCCCCTCGCCCAGCACCAGCATCGCTTCACCCTTTGCTCCGCCGGCACCACCACCGCCACCACCGCCGCCGGTACTGGCAGGTCCTGCCGGGCCTTCAGCCGATTACATTGCCAAGGTGCGAGCGGCAGTGCAAGCGGCTTTTGTCTATCCGGCGGCCGCCAAGGCGCTTGAATTCAGAGGCAGAACCCGGGTTGCATTCAAGCTGCTTGACGCGACACCGATTGGCGCCAGGGTGCTGGTTGGCAGCGGCATGAATCTGGTCGACAAGGCGGCGCTGCAGGCCGTGCAAAATGCCGTTTATCCGCCGACTCCTGCCGATCAGAAGTCACTCGAATTGAGTTTCGAGGTCTGGGTCGAATTCAGGCAATGAAGGCGATCAATGCTGATTTATGGGAATTTGAATGATCAAGGTGAAGAAAGCCAAACCGGTCTCTGCCAGGCAGATCAAGGCGGTGCAATGGCTGAGAAAGACCCATGGCTGGATCGGCCTGTGGGGCGCAACCTTGGGTCTGTTGTTCGGCTTCAGCGGCATCTGGTTGAACCACCGTGACACCTTGAAATTGCCGATGGCGCAGCAGCGCAGCAGCGAGCAACTGCAATTGCCCGACCCGGCGCCGGCTGATGCCCAGGCATTGGCGCTGTGGTTGCAGTCGGCATTGCATCAAGCTTCAGCCGCGACCCAGGTGCGCAGCGAGCCGGCCAAAGCGGTGGCCTGGGCCGAGGCCGGCGCAGCCAAGCCGCAATTGCAACCCGAGCGCTGGACGGTCAATTTCAACGGCCCGCGCAGCAGCGTGCAGGCCGAACTCTGGGTCGGTAATCAGACGGTCAAGGTTAGGAGCACCGAGAATGGTATCCTCGCCACCTTGACCCATCTGCACAAGGGCACCGGCATGCCGATCGCCTGGATCCTGCTGGTCGATACCTTGGCAGGATCCTTGATCCTGTTGTCGCTGTCAGGCATCAGCTTGTGGCTGCTGACGCATCGTCGGCGCTTGGTCGGGTTGCTGGTGCTCGGCAGCGCTTTGACCCTGACCTTGGGATTGGCCTTGACCTGACTGGGGCGTGATCGGCCGCCAGGGGGTTAACCTAGGCGCCATGAAAGCCAAGCACCCGCATTCACCGCGCAAACATGGCCCGCCACTGGCCCACCATCGCCGCGGCATTGCGCAGCAGTTCGCGCGCTTCCGGGCTGGCGGCCTTGGCGCTTTCAGCGCCTTTCTCGCTGTGCTTGGCCCGGGGCTGCTGGCTGGTCTGTCGGACGATGACCCGGCCGGCATAACGACTTATTCCTTGCTGGGTGCCGAACATGGCTACCGGCTGCTGTGGATCATTCCGGCTTCGACCTTGCTGCTGGTCCAGTTTCACCTGATGGCGGTTCGGCTGGGTGCGGCCACCGGCAAGGGCTTTGTCGGTGTGATCCGTGAGCGCTGGGGGCATGGCTGGGGCTATTTCGCCGTGACCGGCCTGCTGTTCGCGAATTTCGGCACGATCTGCGCCGAATATGCGGGCATATCGGCGGCCGGCTCGCTGATCAATATCCCGTCCTGGGTCAGCGCACCGCTGGCCGGCTTGCTGATCTCGCTGCTCGTCGTGCTCGGCTCTTTTCATCGCGTCGAGCGCGTGCTGCTGGTGATCTCGGCCACGCTGGCGCTGTACATCGTCGACGGCATTCTGGCCGGGCCCGACTGGGCCGAGGTCTGGCACAACTCGGTCGTCCCGCATCTGCCGGTTGACCATGCCGGCTGGATCGCGATTGCCGCCACGCTGGGCACGACGCTGGCGCCCTGGGGCCTGGCCTTTATCCAGTCTTATGCGGTGGACAAGAAGATCACGCTTGCCAAGCTGCGCTGGGAGCGCGTCGACGTCATCATCGGCTCGCTGCTGACCGGCATCATCGGGCTGGCGATCGCCGTCGCCTGTGCTGCCACCCTGCATCAAGCAGGCATTCAGATCAACGATGCGGGCGATGCTGCGAGCGCCTTGCGGCCCCTGGCGGGCAGGTTTGCGACGCTGCTGTTCGGTGCCGGCCTGCTCGGCGCGGCTTTGCTGGCCGCTGCGGTGGTGCCGCTGGCCACGGCCTATTCGATCGCCGAAGGCGTCGGCGCTGCTGCATCGCTGGATCTTGACTCGGGTCGGTTCCAGCTGTTCTACGCCGCCTTTGTCGGCCTGACGGTGGCCGCGGTCAGCGTTGTTTCGCTGCCCGGCTTGCCACTGATCCCTTTCATCTACGCGAGTCAGGTTGTCAACGCGGTGCTGCTGCCGCTGCATGTGATCGCGCTGCATCTGCTGACCCGCGACGCGAGCCTGATGGGCCAAGCGCGCACCGGCAGGGCCGGGCTGGTGGCCGGTTGGGTCAGCATCGCGTTGATCCTGGCCTGTGTGACGGCGCTGGCCTGGAGCTGGGTCGTCGCTTTGGGCTGAAGGCTCAAGTCACCCTCATCCGCAGGGGCTGAATGATGCATTTCGATCACAGAATCGACCTGCATTCTTGGTACAAACCCTAGGCAAAGCGACTTAAGGGCTGTGGCTGTGCCAAAGCCGCGCCAATAAGCAATACATTGCAAGGCTCAACTTCAACTTCTCGCCAGAGACGGCGCGGACCAGGCAACGATGAGCGAACTCATCCTCGAGACCCGTGGACTCAGCAAGGATTTCAAAGGCTTCACCGCTGTTGACAATGTGGATCTACGCGTCCAGCGCGGTCATATCCATGCGCTGATCGGCCCGAACGGCGCCGGCAAGACCACTTGCTTTAACCTGCTGACCAAATTTCTGGTGCCAACTCGAGGCAATATCGTCTTCAACGGTGTCGACATCACGGCCGAAAAGCCGGCCGAAATCGCCCGCCGTGGGGTCATCAGATCGTTCCAGATTTCAGCTGTTTTTCCGCATCTGACGGTGCTCGAGAATGTCCGCATCGGACTGCAGCGCTTCACCGGCACCAGCTTTCATTTCTGGAAGGGGCTGACCGGCCTGAAACAACTCGACGCCAGGGTTTTGGCGCTGCTGGAACTGGTCGACCTGCGTGATATGGCGGCGCTCAAAGCCGGCGATCTGCCATACGGGCGCAAGCGGGCGCTCGAGATCGCGACGACGATGGCGATGGAACCGACGCTGATGCTGCTCGACGAGCCGACCCAGGGCATGGGGCATGAAGATGTGTCACGCGTTACCGATCTGATCAAGCGCGTCGCCGAAGGGCGCACCGTTTTGATGGTTGAGCACAATATGAACGTCGTAGCCAAGATCGCCGACCGCATCACTGTGTTGGCGCGCGGCGCGGTGCTGGCCGAAGGCGATTACGCCGAAGTCTCGAAACATCCGGCGGTGCTTGAGGCCTATATGGGCAGTGAAGCGACCGAATTGGTGGGGGCTCATTGATGCAAGCAGCACCAGCCGCCATAGAAATTGTTGATCTGCACGCCTGGTACGGCGAAAGCCATATCCTGCATGGCGTCAATCTAAGCCTGGCCAAGGGCCAGGTCCTGACGGTGCTGGGCCGCAACGGCGCCGGCCGGACGACCACCTTGCGTGCCATCATGGGCTTGACCGGTTCGCGACGCGGCTCGATCAAGATCCATGGCGTCGAGACCATCGCCATGCCGACGCATCGCATCGCCCACCTCGGCTTGGGTTATTGCCCTGAAGAGCGCGGCATCTTCGCCTCTTTGACGGCCGAAGAGAACCTGCGCCTTCCGCCGCTGCTGGCGGGTGGGGGTAGTCAGCCGATGAGCGAAGCGCAGATTTACGAGATGTTTCCGAATCTGGCCGAACGTCGTCACAGCCCCGGCACGCGCTTGTCGGGCGGCGAGCAGCAGATGCTCGCGGTGGCGCGCATTCTTCGCACCGGCGCCGACATCCTGCTGCTCGACGAGATTTCCGAAGGCCTGGCACCCGTGATCGTGCAGGCGCTCGGCCGGATGATCAGGACGCTGAAGGCGCAGGGCTTTACCATCGTCATGGTCGAACAGAATTTCCGTTTTGCCGCGCCCCTGGCCGATCACTTCATCGTGATCGAACATGGCGAAGTGGTGGTGTCATTTGCCGCCGCGGAGCTGGCCGAAAAGCAGGCCTTGCTCGACGAGTTGCTGAGTGTTTAATCCGTCTTTCAACCATCACCAGGAGACATCCATGAACCACGCCATGAAACTTATCGCTCTCGCCGGGCTCACTGCCTGCGCTGCCATCAGCGCGCAGGCGCAGATTTCTGGTGATGTTGTCAAGATCGGCATCATCACCGACATGTCGAGCGTCTATGCCGACATCGACGGCCAGGGTGGCGTCGAAGCGATCAAGATGGCGATCGCCGACATGAAGGGCATGGTCGCCGGCAAGAAGATCGAGCTGATCTACGCAGACCACCAGAACAAGGCCGATGTCGCTGCCAGCAAGGCACGCGAATGGATCGACACCCAAGGCCTGGACATGCTGATTGGCGGTACCAATTCCGGCACCAGCATCGCGATGGCCAAGATCGCTGCCGAGAAGAAAAAGCCGTTCATCTCGATCGGTGCCGGCTCAGCCCGCATGACCAATGAGGACTGCACGCCTTACACGATCCATTACGCCTACGACACCGTGGCCCTGGCCAACGGCACCGGCGCTGCAGTGACCAAGGGCGGCGGCAAGACCTGGTATTTCCTGACCGCTGACTATGCCTTCGGCGCCTCGCTGCAGAGCGACACCGCAGCCGTTGTCGCCAAGACCGGCGGGCAGGTGCTGGGCAGTGTCAAGCATCCGCTCAACGCCAATGATTTCTCGTCCTTCCTGCTGCAAGCGCAGGGCAGCAAGGCGCAGATCCTTGGTTTGGCCAACGCCGGTGGCGACACCATCAATTCGATCAAGGCCGCCAACGAGTTCGGCGTGACCAAGACGATGAAGCTGGCCGGGCTGCTGATGTTCATCAACGACATCCATTCGCTCGGGTTGAAGACCACTGAAGGCATGTACCTGACCGACAGCTGGTATTGGAACCAGAGCCCCGAGGCGCGCGCCTGGAGCCGCCGTTTCTTCGAGAAGATGAAGCGCATGCCTTCGTCGATCCAGGCTGCTGACTATTCGGCCACGATGCATTTTCTGAAGGCCGTCGAAGCGACCAAGAGCGATGACGCCGACAAGGTGATGGCGCAGATGAAGGCCACGCCGATCAATGACTTCTATACCAAGGGCACCATCCGCAAGGAAGACGGCCGCGGCATGCATGACATGTTCTTGCTGCAGGTGAAGTCGGCCAAGGAGTCGAACGAGCCTTGGGATTACTTCAAGGTCGCCGCCCGCATTCCGGCTGAGGATGCCTTCACCAAGCTGGCCGACAGCAAATGCCCGATGCTGGCCAAAGCGAAGTGACAGACCGACCGATGCTGGCGCGCATGAAGCTCCGAAGGGCGCCATGCAGGTCAGCATCGATCCCGCAATCCGCTACGCTCCTTTGCGGCTACGTTGGATTGAACAGATCAAACTGAAAACAGATGACTGACTTTTTCGGCATTCCCCTGCCGGCCCTGCTCGGGCAGCTGCTGCTGGGTCTGGTGAACGGCTCGTTCTACGCGATGCTGTCGCTGGGTCTGGCGGTGATTTTCGGCATGCTCAACATCATCAATTTCGCCCATGGGGCGCTGTACATGATGGGCGCGTTTCTGGCCTGGATGGGGCTGGAATATCTGGGCTTGAACTACTGGCTGATGCTGCTGCTGGCACCGTTGACCGTCGGCTTGCTGGGGATCCTGATCGAGCGGCTGCTGCTGCAGTGGCTCTACAAGCTCGACCATATCTACGGCTTGCTGCTGACCTTCGGCATCACGCTGGTGACCGAAGGGATTTTCCGCAGTTTCTATGGCGTTTCGGGCCAGCAATATCAGGTGCCCGATCAACTCGCT
>CANFIC010000219.1 GCA_947446685.1 Burkholderiales bacterium | reverse complement strand
CTGACCCGCATTCTGAGTCCCTGGGCGGTCAAACGCCTGGAAGAATTCAATGGCGATATACGCCGCTTCAAGGTCATCAAATGCTTCCCAAGCGTGCTCAGGCAGGTCGCCGTGGCCAAGACCGAGCCGGGTGACGAAAACAATCAGGACATCAGCTCGCTGGTCGGCAAGGTCGACATCCGCAAGCTCGAAACCTATGCCCAGGACGACCCCGATGCCTACAGCTATTCGGGTGGCCTCTGCCTGGCCAATCAGGGCTTGCTTGAATTTGTCGAAATGTTCAAGGCACCGATCAAGGTGTTGCACCCCTTGCTGACCGCCACACAGGAGGGCAATTACAAGGGCACCGAGGGCTTCGGCGCAATCCCGTTCGACGGCATCGTGCTGGCCCATAGCAACGAAAGCGAGTGGAAAACCTTCCGCAACAACAAGAACAACGAAGCCTTCCTGGACCGCATCTACATCGTTAAGGTGCCCTATTGCCTGCGCGTTTCCGAAGAGGTGAAGATCTACGAAAAGTTGATCCGCGGCAGCTCACTCGCCGATGCCAAATGTGCACCGGGCACCTTGAAGTTGATGAGTCAGTTCGCCATCCTGACAAGGCTGAAGGAGCCCGAGAACAGCTCGCTCTATTCGAAGATGCTGGTCTACGATGGCGAGAGCCTGAAGGACACCGACCCGCGCGCCAAGAGTTTCCAGGAATACCGCGACTACGCCGGCGTCGACGAGGGCATGAGCGGCATCTCGACCCGCTTCGCCTACAAGATCCTGTCCAAGGTTTTCAACTTCGACTCATCTGAAGTAGCAGCCAATCCGGTGCATCTGATGTATGTGCTCGAACAGCAGATCGCGCGCGAGCAGTTTCCCCCCGAAACCGAGCAGAAATACATCGGCTTCATCAAGGAGTTGCTGGCACCTCGCTATGCCGAGTTCATCGGCAAGGAAATCCAGACGGCCTACCTGGAAAGCTATAGCGAATATGGCCAGAACATCTTCGACCGCTACATCACTTATGCCGATTACTGGATCCAGGACCAGGAATACCGCGACACCGACACCGGCGAGGTCTTCGACCGCCAAGCCTTGAATGCCGAGCTCGAAAAGATCGAGAAGCCCGCTGGTATCAGCAATCCAAAGGATTTCCGCAACGAAATTGTCAATTTCGTGCTGCGTGCACGCGCCCAGCATTCGGGCAAGAACCCGTCTTGGACCAGCTACGAAAAACTGCGCACAGTGATCGAGAAGAAGATGTTTTCGAACACCGAGGAGTTGCTGCCGGTCATCAGCTTCAACGCCAAAGCAAGCGCCGACGAGGCCAAGAAACATGCCAATTTTGTCCAGCGCATGGTTGACAAAGGCTATACCGCCAAGCAGGTCAGATTGCTTTGCGAATGGTATTTGAGGGTACGCAAGAGCTCCTGAACAGCCCCCGACTGAACAAGGCGATCCATGCTCAACCAAATCATCGACCGCAGACTCTCAGGCCGGCACAAGTCGATTGGCAACCGCGAACGCTTTTTGCAGCGCCACAAGCAGCAGATCCGTGAAGCTGTCAGGCGCGCAGTGGACGGCCGCGGCATCCGCGACCTGGCGCAAGGCGAGGATGTACATATCCCGAAAAGGGACCTGCGCGAACCGGTATTCGGCCATGGCGAAGGTGGCACGCGCGAGTTGGTCAGACCCGGCAATGTCGAGCATCTGAAGGGTGACCGCCTTTCAAGGCCCAAGGGGGGCGGCGCAGGCCAGGGCGGCAGCCAGGCCAGCGACAGCGGAGAAGGCGATGACGACTTCATCTTTCACCTCAGCCGCGATGAATTCATGCAGGTCTTCTTCGACGATCTGGCTTTGCCGAATCTGGTGCGCAGCCAACTGGCTGAAACACCGATCTGGAAAACCCATCGTGCCGGACTCACCAGCGACGGCACACCGACCAATCTGCATTTGCTGCGATCAATGCGCGGCGCCCTGGGCCGGCGGATTGCCCTGGGCACCAGCAAGCGCCGCGAGTTGCTCGAGCTTGAATCGAGGCTGGAGCAGTTAGGGCAGGACAGTGACCCTGCGGCACAAGCCCAACGGTCATCCATCGAAGCCCGCATCAAACATCTGCGCCAGCGCATCGCTGCGATCCCGTTTCTCGATCCGATCGACCTGCGTTTTCGCAACCGTGTGCGATTGCCAGTCCCGAACAGCCGGGCGGTGATGTTCTGCCTGATGGATGTCTCGGGTTCGATGGACGAGGGCCGCAAGGAATTGGCCAAACGCTTCTTCATCCTGCTCTATCTGTTCCTGACTCGTCATTACGACAAGATCGACGTCGTTTTCATCCGCCACCATACCCAGGCCCAGGAGGTTGATGAGCAGAATTTCTTTCACTCCACCGAAACCGGCGGCACCGTCGTCTCGAGCGCGCTGCTGCTGATGGAGGAAATCATCCATAAACGCTACCCGCATGGGGAGTGGAATATCTATGGCGCACAGGCCAGCGATGGCGACAACTGGCATCAGGACAGTGGTCGTTGTCGTGAATTGCTGGCAGCGACGATCCTGCCGCAATGCCGCTACTTCGCCTATGTCCAGGTGGCCGAGCAGGAGCAAAACCTCTGGACCGAATACGCCAAGTTAAGCGAAGAAACCGCCCACTTTGCGATGCGTAAAGCCGTCACCGCAGCGCAGATCTATCCGGTTTTCCGCGACTTGTTCAAGAAGGAAGGCGCTGGACCATGACAGACATAGAAAACCGCCGGAAAGTCGGCCTCAGCCCGTCCAGGTCGGAATATGGTGGCCGCAGAATGAGGCCGTCGTTCAGACAAATGCAAGCGCTGGCTTCGCGCCCTGCCGAACCCTTGCCCTCTCCCAGCGACTGGACTTTCGACCTGCTCAACCAATATCACGACGTGATCCGTCAGACGGCCGAGCGCTTTGGTCTCGATACCTTCGCCAACCAGTTGGAAATCATCACCGCCGAACAGATGATGGATGCCTATGCCTCGGTTGGCATGCCGGTCAATTACCGGCATTGGAGCTATGGCAAGGAATTCATTTCGACCGAGCGGAATTACCAGCGCGGCCAGATGGGTCTGGCCTATGAAATAGTCATCAATTCCGACCCCTGCATCGCTTATCTGATGGAGGAAAACACCATGGCCATGCAGGCTTTGGTGATCGCCCATGCCTGCTATGGCCACAACAGTTTTTTCAAGGGCAACTATCTGTTCCGGATGTGGACCGATGCCTCATCTATCATCGATTACCTGGTCTATGCGAAGAATTTTGTCGCTGAATGCGAGAGCCGTCATGGGGTCGACCAGGTCGAGCAAATGCTCGACTCTTGCCATGCCTTGATGCCCCATGGTGTCGATCGCTACCGGCGCCCGACGCGTCTTTCACTGGACCAGGAAAATGCCCGCCGGGCCGAGCGTGAGGCCCATGCCCAGCAGCAGATCAACGAGCTCTGGCGCACCTTGCCGTCTCGCGATATGAAGGCCGATGTGGCGGCAAAGCGCTTTCCCGCCGAGCCTCAGGAAAACCTGCTCTATTTCATCGAGAAAAACGCGCCTTTGCTGGAGTCATGGCAGCGCGAAATCGTCCGGATCGTACGCAAGATCGCACAGTATTTCTACCCGCAGCGACAGACCCAGGTAATGAACGAAGGTTGGGCGACTTTCTGGCATCACCAGTTGCTGAACCAGATGTACGACGATGGGTATCTGAACGATGGTCTGATGATCGAATGGTTGAAATCGCATACCAATGTGATCGCCCAGCCCCCGATGGCCAGGATCAACCCTTATGCGCTGGGTTTCGCGATGTATACCGATATCAAACGCATTTGCCAGCAACCGACCGAAGAAGACCGGCGCTGGTTCCCCGGCTTTGCTGGCGCAGATTGGTTGCCGACCATCGATCATGCAATGCGCAACTTCAAGGACGAAAGCTTCATCGGCCAATACCTGAGCCCAAAGCTGATGCGCGACTTCAGGCTCTTCGCCATCATCGATGATGAAAAGCAGCAAGACTATGAAATCTCGGCCATCCACGACGAGGCGGGCTACCAGCATATGCGCGAGGCGCTGGCGCGCCAATACGACCTCAGCACCCGCGAACCCAATATCCAGGTCTGGAATGTCAATCTGCGCGGCGACCGCTCACTGACATTGCGCCATATCCAGCATATGAGCTGCCCCTTGCATGAGAGCACCCTCGAAGTGCTCAAGCATGTAGCTCGTCTCTGGGGCTTTGGCGTTCAACTCGAAAGCGTCGACGCTGATGACAGCGTCACCAAGAGTTGGAACATCGCGGCAGCAACGCAGCCTTTGTGATCAAAGCTCGAAAATCTTGCCCGGATTCATGATGTTGTGCGGGTCCAGTGCCTGCTTCAGCAAACGCATCACCGCCACCGCGCCAACGCCCGCCTCTTCGATCAAGAAGGCCTGCTTGTGCAGCCCGATGCCATGCTCGCCGGTACAGGTTCCCTCAAGCCTGAGCGCATGTTCGACCATACGCTGGCTCAAGGCTTCAGCCGTCGCGCGCTCGGAAGGTACTTGCGGGTCGACCAGATAGCCGACATGGAAATTGCCATCACCGACATGACCGACAACAAAGTAAGGCAACCCGGTCGCTTCAACATCGAGTACCGAGGCATTGATGATCTCGGCCAGGCGCGAGATCGGCACGCAGGTGTCGGTGGTCACGCAGCGGCAACCCGGTCTGGTCTGAAGGCAGGCAAAATAAACACTATGCCGGGCTTTCCAGAGCTTGTTGCGCGACTCCGGCGTCGTCGCCCAATCGAAATCTTCACCCCCATGGTCGCGCGCGACGTCCTGCACGATTTGCGCTTGCTCGGCCACCGATGCAGGGCTGCCATGAAACTCCATCAACAACATCGGCGCCTCGCGCAATCCGAGCTTGTCATGCAAGTTGACTGCGCGCACCGAGTTGATGTCGAGCAACTCGCAACGCGCAATCGGCAACCCCGTCTGGATAATCTGTATCGTCGTTTTCACAGCCTCATCGATGCTGGGGAAAAAACAGATCGCCGCCGACACCGCTTCGGGCAAGGGATAGAGCTTCAAGGTCAGTTCGCAAACCACACCCAATGTGCCCTCGCTGCCGACATAAAGCCTTGTCAGGTCATAGCCGGCGCTGCTTTTTCTGGCGCGTGACCCGGTATGGATAGCCCCATCGGTGGGCGTCACCATCGTCAGCCCGAGCACGTTCTCGCGCATCGTGCCGTAGCGAACCGCATTCGTGCCGCTGGCCCGGGTTGCCGCCATACCACCCAGCGTGGCATCGGCGCCCGGGTCGATCGGGAAGAACAAGCCCTCGTGACGCAATTCATTGTTGAGCTGGTTGCGAGTCACCCCGGCCTGCACCGTGACGGTCAAGTCCTCGGTGTTGATGCGAAGAATCCGGTTCATTCGCGTCATGTCGAGGCTGACTCCGCCTTGTACCGCCAGCAAATGCCCCTCAAGCGATGAGCCGGCGCCGAAAGGAATCACCGGCACATGGTGTTCGTGAGCTAAAGCCACGACAAAAGCTACATCCTCGTTATCCTGGGCAAAGATGACGGCGGCGGGCGGCGGCGCATCGAATGGCGACTCGTCGCGCCCATGTTGCTGACGCACCGGCAGCGCTGTCGAACAGCGTTCGCCAAAACGGCCTTGCAGCCGTTCGAGCATCGCCTCCGGCATCAAGCGCGAAGGCATGTTTGAAAAGAATTCGGTCGGTGTCGCTGCGTTCATCTTGGTCTCCCCCGCCGGATTCTCCAACAAATCAGGCAAGATGCTGAACCTCACCGCTGATAAACCGCATCATGGCCAATCGACTCTCAGAAATCGCAACCCGCACTGGCGACGACGGCACAACCGGCCTTGGCGACGGCAGCCGGGTTCCAAAAGATCATTTGCGCGTCCACGCCATGGGTGACGTCGACGAGTTGAATTCGCACATCGGCCTGCTGCTGGCTGAACCGTTGCCGGATGACATCCGCGAACTGCTGATCGTGATCCAGCATGAATTGTTCAACCTCGGCGGTGAGCTTTGCATGCCAGGGTTCGAACTGCTCAAGATCGATGCTGTGTTGCGACTCGACGATGCGCTGGCACTTTACAACTCGGCCTTGCCACGATTGAAGGAATTCATCCTTCCTGCTGGCAGCCGCAGCGCTTGCCAGGCCCATGTCTGCCGCACGGTAGCGCGCCGCGCCGAACGCGCCGTCGTGACGCTGGCAGCTGCAACGACGATCAACGCAGCCCCGCGCCAATACCTGAACCGGTTGTCTGATCTGCTGTTCGTTCTGGCACGCGTTCTCAACCGCGCCAACCTCGACGGTCTGGGTGGTGACGATGTCTATTGGCAGAGCGAGAAGCTGTTACGCCAAGAAAATATCAAAT
>CANFIC010000218.1 GCA_947446685.1 Burkholderiales bacterium | reverse complement strand
TGCCCGAAGGCTGTGCGATCACGCTGGGGAACGGCTCGGACGAGCTGATTTCGATGCTCAGCCTAGCCACTGCCAAGCCCGGCGCCAAGGCGCTGTCGCCGGTGCCGAGCTTTGTCATGTACGAAATCTCGGCGCGCTACCAGGGGTTGGAATTCATTGGCGTGCCCTTGCGTGCTGACTTTGAACTCGATGGCCCTGCAATGCTCAAGGCGATTGCCGAGCAGCAGCCGGTCTTGATCTATCTGGCCTATCCGAACAACCCGACCGGCAACCTCTGGGACGCTGACGTGATCGAGCAGATCATCGAGGCGGCGCCAGGTCTGGTCGTGATGGACGAGGCCTATCAGCCTTTCGCCTCGGCCGATTCGATGCCGCTACTGCAACGTCACCCGCATCTGCTGGTGATGCGCACGATGAGCAAGTTCGGTCTGGCCGGCGTACGCATCGGCTACCTGATCGGGCGCGCGGCGCTGATCGCCGAGGTCGAGAAACTGCGCCCGCCCTTCAATATCGGCGTGCTGAATGCCGAGGCCGGACTGTTCGCACTCGAACATGCTGATGTCTATGCGGCGCAGGCTGCCGAATTGCGCGCCCAGCGCGAACTGGTGTTTGGCGCGCTGCAAGCGCTGCCCGGCGTGCAGCCCTTCCCCAGCCAGGGCAATATGATTCTGCTGCGTGTTGCCGATGCGGCATTCACCTTCGCCGCCATGAAGGCGCGCGGTGTGCTGATCAAGAATTCCTCGACTGCGCATCCGGCGCTGGCCAACTGCTTGCGCATCACGATCGGCAGCGCCGAAGAAAACCAGGCCATGCTGGCCGCATTGAAGGAAAGCCTGCCATGAACGATGCCCGTATCGCCGAAGTCTCGCGCAATACCAAAGAAACGCAGATCACCGTTCGCGTCAACCTCGACGGCTCGGGCCTGGCAAGGCTCAACACCGGCATCGGGTTCTTCGACCATATGCTCGACCAGATCGCGCGCCATGGTCTGATCGATCTCGACATCGAGGCCAAGGGCGATCTGCATATCGACGGTCACCACACGGTCGAAGATGTCGGCATCACGCTGGGCCTGGCAGTCGCCAAGGCGATCGGCGACAAGACCGGCATCACCCGTTACGGCCACAGTTATGTGCCGCTGGACGAAGCGCTGTCGCGCGTCGTGGTCGATTTTTCGGGCCGGCCTGGCTTGGAGATGGACGTCGACTTCAGCGCCGGCGGCATCGGCGGCTTCGACACGCAACTGACCTATGAGTTCTTCCAGGGATTCGTCAACCATGCGCTGGTTTCGCTGCATATCGACAATCTGAAGGGTCGCAACGCGCATCACCAATGCGAGACGATCTTCAAGGCCTTCGGCCGGGCGCTGCGCATGGCGATGACGCCTGATCCGCGCTCGGCCGGGATGATCCCTTCGACCAAGGGATCGCTGTAGTGACAAGAAGAACGGTCGCTGTGGTCGATTACGGCATGGGCAATCTGCGCTCGGTGTCGCAAGCGGTGCTGCATGTGGCGCAGGGCTCGGGGCTCGAAGTGCTGATCACGGCCGACCCCGATGAAGTCCATGCGGCCGAGCGGGTTGTGCTGCCGGGGCAGGGCGCGATGCGCGACTGCATGAATGAGTTGGCCGATTCCGGGCTCAAGCAAGCCGTGCTCGAGGCGGCGGCGAGTAAGCCCTTGATGGGTGTTTGCGTCGGTATGCAGATGCTGCTCGACCACAGCGAAGAGCAGGATCAACCGGGCCTCGGGTTGATTCCGGGAGTCGTCAAACGCTTCCAGCTCGAAGGTCAAATGCAGCCCGATGGCAGCCGCTACAAAGTGCCGCAAATGGGCTGGAACCAGGTGACGCAGACGCGTCCGCATCCGCTCTGGGCGGATGTGCCCGACCAGTCCTGGTTCTACTTCGTGCACAGTTTTTACGCCGCACCGTCAGATGCGCGCCACATTGCCGGCCAGACCGACTACGGTCTGGGCTTTACCAGTGCGGTGGCCCGGGATAATATTTTTGCTACCCAGTTCCACCCTGAGAAGAGCGCGGCTCTGGGCCTGACCCTGTATCGCAATTTCCTGCATTGGAATCCATGAGAACGGCCAAGCCTTCTTGTGATTCATGCGGTCGTTATTCTTCATTTTTTTAATCCTGACCATGCTGCTGATTCCTGCCATTGACCTGAAAGACGGTCGTTGCGTTCGCCTCAAACAAGGCGATATGAATGATTCCACCACCTTCGGCGAAGACCCGGCGGCGATGGCCCGGGCCTGGATCAACGCCGGCGCGCGGCGCCTGCATCTGGTCGACCTGAACGGTGCTTTTGCCGGCAAGCCGGTCAACGAGGCTGCGATCAAGGCGATCGTTGCCGAGGTCGGGGATGAGATTCCGGTCCAGCTCGGCGGCGGCATCCGTGACCTCGACACGATCGCACGCTACCTGGACGATGGCATCTCCTACGTCATCATCGGCACTGCTGCGGTGAAGAACCCTGGTTTCCTGCATGACGCAGCGACCGCGTTTGCGGGCCACATCATCGTCGGCCTCGATGCGCGCGACGGCAAGGTCGCGACCGATGGCTGGAGCAAGCTGACAAGGCATGACGTGGTCGATCTGGCCTTGAAGTTCCAGGACTATGGCGTTGAAGGCGTGATCTATACCGACATTGGCCGCGACGGCATGCTGACCGGCATCAACATCGACGCGACGGTCGCGCTGGCGCGAGCACTTTCCATTCCCGTGATCGCATCGGGCGGACTGTCCAATCTGGCCGACATCGATGCGCTTTGCGCAGTCGAACATGAAGGCATACAGGGCGTGATTTGCGGCCGCGCGATCTACACCGGCGACCTCGACTTTGCCCTGGGGCAGCAGCGCGCCGATTTGCTGGGTCTGGCCTGAGCTGATGCTTGCCAAACGGATCATTCCCTGCCTCGATGTGACCGGTGGCCGAGTCGTCAAAGGGGTCAATTTTCTCGAGCTGCGCGATGCCGGTGATCCGGTCGAGATCGCTGCACGCTACAACGAGCAAGGCGCCGACGAGCTGACCTTCCTCGACATCACCGCGACCTCGGACGGGCGTGATCTGATCCTGCACATCATCGAGGCGGTGGCCTCGCAGGTCTTCATTCCGCTGACAGTCGGCGGCGGTGTGCGCGCAGTGGCCGATGTGCGGCGACTGCTCAACGCGGGGGCCGACAAGGTCAGTTTCAATTCGGCCGCCCTGGCCAATCCGCAACTGATCCGCGACGCCTCGGACCGCTATGGCGCCCAATGCATCGTCGTCGCCATCGACGCCAAGCGCCGCGCCGACGCGACCGGCTGGGATGTCTACAGCCATGGCGGGCGCCAGAACACCGGCCTCGATGCAGTGGCTTGGGCGCAGCAGATGGCCATGATGGGCGCAGGTGAAATCCTGCTGACCAGCATGGACCGCGACGGCACCCGCAGCGGCTTCGATCTGCAGTTGACGCGCGCGGTCAGCGACGCGGTGATGGTGCCGGTGATCGCTTCGGGCGGCGTTGGTTCGCTCGATGATCTGGCTGACGGCGTGCAGATCGGAGGCGCCGATGCGGTGCTGGCGGCGAGTATTTTTCACTATGGCCAGCATACGGTCGGCGAGGCCAAGGCCTTGATGGCAGCGCGCGGGATTCCGGTGCGCTTGTGAAAAAAGCTGTGGCCAATGAAGTCAGGATCATCGGCGGCCAGTGGAAGCGCTCGAAGCTGCCGGTCGCCGACAAGCCGGGTCTGCGCCCGACCCCCGATCGGGTGCGCGAAACCCTGTTCAACTGGCTCGGCCAGAACCTCGGCGATTGGCGCGTACTCGATGCCTTTGCCGGCAGCGGCGCCCTGGGTTTCGAAGCGGCATCGCGCGGTGCCGCAACCGTGCTGCTGCTCGAGCGCGATGCCGATCTGGTGCGCAGCCTGCAGACCAGCAGGGCGCGGCTGAAGGCCGAAAAAATCCTGCGGGTCGAATGCACTGATGCGCTGAGCTGGATGGCCAGGGCAGCGCCAGCGAGTTTTGAGCTGGTGCTGCTCGACCCGCCATTCCAGCAGCAACTATTGATGCCGGCGCTGCAGGCTGCGGCACCGCTGCTGGTGGCTGGCGGCTTCGTCTATGTCGAAGCGCCTGAATTGATCGAAGCGCCGCCCGAATGGGGGCTCGAGGCCTGGCGTTCTGCGCGCGCCGGCGCCGTGCATTACCAACTGCTGCGGCGCAGCGGATAATCGGCGCGTTTGCTTCCGAGGAGTCCCGCTTGACCTCTGTGACCGTTCTCACCGCCGTATACCCCGGCACCTTCGACCCGATGACCTTGGGCCATGAAGACTTGATGCGCCGCGCGAGTCGCTTGTTTGAGCGCCTGATCGTTGCCGTGGCGGTAGGACATCACAAGAAGACGATGTTCGGCATCGACGAGCGACTGGAAATCGCGAAGGAGCTGGCGGCGAAATACCCGAATGTCGAGGTGATCCCGTTTCGCGGCTTGTTGAGCGACTTCGTGGTCGCCAATGGCGGCAAAGTGGTGGTGCGGGGACTGCGGGCAGTCAGTGACTTCGAATATGAATTCCAGATGGCCGGCATGAACCGCCAACTGATGCCCGATGTCGAGACCGTTTTTCTGACACCGTCGGATCAATACCAGTTCATTTCAGGTACCTTCGTGCGTGAGATTGCCACGCTCGGCGGCGATGTCTCCAAGTTCGTCTCGCCGTCGGTCAACTTCCGCCTGCAAGCTCGCATCGCCAAGCTTTGAGGGCATGACGACATGGCTTTGATGATCACAGCAGAATGCATCAACTGCGATGTCTGCGAACCCGAATGCCCGAACGAGGCGATCTCGATGGGCGAGGATTTCTATCAGATCGCAGCGGACAAGTGCACCGAATGCGTCGGCCATTTCGACCAGCCGCAATGCGTGCAGCTCTGCCCGGTCGCCTGCATTCCGGTCAATCCGGCCCATGTCGAAAATCAGCAGTCGCTGATGGCCAAGTATTTGCGCCTGACCTTGATCAGCGCCTGAAGCTCAGTCCTGCTGGGCTTTCAAGGGCCTGACATTGCTGGCTGGCGCTGGCGCAGCGGCAGGCGGGCAGGGCAGCGACAGCCATTGCCCCTGGACTTCGACCAGGTGTAATCGATGGTCGAATACCGCTTGCAGCGCGGCCCGCGTCTGTACCAGCTTCGGCGCACCATGCCAGCTGACCTGCCCGCCCCGCATGATGACCAGCGTATCGGCTTGCAAGGCCATGTTCAGCTCATGCAACACGCTCACCACGGCTACACCCGCAGCACTGAGTTCACGCACCAGTTCGAGCCAGTCGGCCTGATGCGGCGGGTCCAGATGGGCCAGCGGCTCGTCCATCAACAAGACTCTGGCCTGCACCGCCAGGGCGCGCGCCAGCAGCACGCGCTGGCGCTCACCGCCGCTGAGTTGGCCGAGCGGGCGGTCGCGCCATTCCCAGCTCTGCGTTTGCTGCATGGCCAGCGCTACGGCGGCATGGTCGGCATGGCTCGGCGGTGCCAGCCAGGCTTGATGCGGCAAGCGGCCCAGCATCACCACTTCGTAGACGCGCAGCTCGTTCGAGCTGGTTTCGTTCTGGCCCAGCCAGGCCATGGCACGGGCCCGTTCCTTGGCCGGCCAATGCGCCAGATCGCGGCCGAGCAGGTCGACCCGACCTTGCATCGGCAGCAGGCCAGCAATGGCCCGCAACAAGGTTGATTTGCCGGCGCCATTCGGGCCGACGATGGCGGTCCAGCTGCCCTGGGCCAGCGTCAGCTCGATGTCGGTGAGGATGATCTGTTCCTGCAGCGCCACGGCCTGCAGGTCAGTGTTGATGGCATTCTTCATCTGCGGCGTTCCAGCAAGGGTTGGCGATGCATCAGCCAGAGCAGGTAGGCACCGCCCAGCAGTGAAGTGACGACGCCGACCGGCAGCTCCTGCGGCGCCAGCAGCCAGCGCGCCAGTATGTCAGCGCCCATCAGCAGCGCGCCGCCGGTCAAGGTCGACAGCAGTAGCAGCCAGCTGTGGTTGCAATGCAGTCGGCTGCGCACCAGATGCGGCGCCACCAGTCCGACAAAGGCGATCAGCCCGGCCTGCGCCACCGCCGCGCCTGTGGCCAGGGCCAGCACGGTGATCAGCAGCATGCGCGCGATGTTCAGACGTACGCCGAGCGAAGCCGCGGTGGCCTCGCCAAGCGTCATCGCGTCGAGCGCGCGGCTGGCGCCCAAGGCCGCCAGCAGGCAGACCAGCAGCAGCGGCCCCATCAGCATCACGCTGGGCCAGCCCAGAAAGCTGGTCGTTCCCAGCATGAACGCCTGCATCGGACGCATGATCTCGGGCGTCACCAGCATCAGCAGCGCAGTCACCGAGCCGAGCACCACGCCGACGATGACGCCGGCCAGCAGCAAGCGCATCGTTTGCT
>CANFIC010000217.1 GCA_947446685.1 Burkholderiales bacterium | reverse complement strand
GTCAAGGAAGTTGCTTCCAAGACTTCTGACAACGCCGGTGACGGCACCACCACAGCCACCGTGCTGGCACAAGCCATCGTGCACGAAGGCATGAAGTATGTGGCCGCCGGCATGAACCCGATGGATCTGAAGCGTGGTATCGACAAGGCAGTTGCTGCCCTGATCGTCGAGCTGAAGAAGGCTTCGAAAGCCACCACGACGACCAAGGAAATCGCTCAAGTCGGCTCGATCTCGGCCAACAGCGACGAGTCGATCGGCAAGATCATTGCTGACGCGATGGACAAGGTTGGTAAAGAAGGCGTCATCACCGTCGAAGACGGCAAGTCGCTGGACAACGAACTCGACGTCGTCGAAGGCATGCAATTCGACCGCGGCTACCTGAGCCCTTACTTCATCAACAACCCAGAAAAGCAAGCCGCTTTGCTGGACAACCCGTTTGTGCTGCTGTACGACAAGAAAATCAGCAACATCCGTGACCTGCTGCCGACGCTGGAGCAAGTTGCCAAGTCGGGCCGTCCGCTGCTGATCATCTCGGAAGATGTCGAAGGCGAAGCCCTGGCAACGCTGGTGGTCAACACCATCCGTGGCATCCTGAAGGTTGTGGCCGTCAAGGCACCTGGCTTCGGCGACCGCCGCAAAGCCATGCTGGAAGACATCGCCATCCTGACGGGCGGCAAGGTCATCGCTGAAGAAGTCGGCCTGACGCTGGAAAAGGTCACGCTGGCCGATCTGGGCCAAGCCAAGCGCGTTGAAGTGGGCAAGGAAAACACCACCATCATCGACGGTGCTGGTGCCGCTGCCGACATCGAAGCCCGCGTCAAGCAGGTTCGTATCCAGATCGAAGACGCTTCCAGCGACTACGACCGTGAAAAGCTGCAAGAGCGCGTGGCCAAGCTGGCCGGCGGTGTTGCACTGATCAAGGTTGGCGCTGCGACCGAAGTCGAAATGAAGGAAAAGAAAGCCCGCGTCGAAGATGCACTGCACGCAACCCGCGCAGCTGTTGAAGAAGGCATCGTGGCCGGTGGTGGCGTCGCATTGCTGCGTGCCAAGCAGGCTGTCGGCGCCCTCAAGGGTGCCAATGCTGACCAGGACGCTGGCATCAAGCTGGTGATGAAGGCCATCGAAGCGCCTCTGCGCGAGATCGTCTACAACGCCGGTGGCGAAGCTTCGGTGGTGGTGAATGCAGTGATGGCCGGTAACGGCAATTTCGGCTTCAACGCAGCCAACGACACCTACGGTGACATGATCGAAATGGGCATCCTGGACCCAACCAAGGTGACAAGACTGGCTCTGCAAAACGCAGCTTCAGTCGCTTCGCTGATGTTGACGACTGAATGCATGGTCTGCGAGTCCGCCAAGGACGACGCACCTGCAGGCGGCGGCATGGGCGGCGGCGGCGGAATGGGTGGCATGGGCGGCATGGGCGGTATGGACATGTAATGCCTTGGGGACAGATCGCCCGCGGGCTAGCCTGCGAGTGACGCTGCCCCGACTGACTGGAGGCCTTTCTTCCAGTCTGAAAATCAAAAAGGGCCGCAGCAATGCGGCCCTTTTTCATGCCTCAGCCAGCTTCAATTGACATGGGCCTTCATCTCGCTGGGCGAGCTGGCTGCGCGGCGATTTTCAAAATCGATCAAGACATCGTCGAGGCGCCGGTTGAACAAAGCCTGGGTGACTTTGGATTCGGTCTTGTGCATGCGGTGGCCGATGTCAGCCGTCGAGTCGAAGGATGACTTGGCGGCCTCGTATTGCAGCTTGTACAGGCCTTCAAACAGGCCCTGCATCGTCCGCGCGACCTTGGCAAGATGTTCAGCGCGGGCCTCGCCCTGAGACAGCAACTGCCACATCGCATTGGCCAGACTCTGCGGCTGGTAAGGGAAAGTCGCCATCGGCAGCATGGTGGCCAGCGAGTTGATGCCGAGCTCGACCTGACCCGCCAACAGGCTCTGCAACTCGGAAGCTACGTTGATGTAGTTATGTGCCGCATCGTCCAGCACGCTCAACATTGGCTTCAGCATTTCATAGGGCGACTGCTGCTCGTTACTCTTGGTGATCATTTTTAGCTCCTTGAAACTTCGGAACCGACAAGTCTCAAGCGAGGGCTGGCAGCGGTCAATCCCCTTCAATTTCCAGTCGCCGCAGGCGAAAAAAACCCGGCGCCAGGCCGGGTACGCAGCGATCAAAGTGGCAGGATCACTCGACCTTGCCGATCAAACGCACCGCCTCGGTCATATGCCGGGCGTCGATGTCCCAATAGGTCTGGAATTCGGGCGCGTCGAGGTATTCGATCGGGCTGCCGGCGCCGTTGATGATCGCGACCACCTGCGGATCTGCGGCAATCTTGCGCGCTGCCACGCGCAGGCGCTGCACGATCGCCTCGGGCGTGCCGGCCGGCGCGAACAGCGCTGACCATTGCGCAAACTGGGTTGCATAGCCCGACTGCTGCAAGCTCGGCACATCCGGCAGCGATTGAAGCGGCTTGTCACCCCAATGCGCCAGCGCGCGCAACTTGCCCGACTTGATGTGCTGCAACACCGTCGAAGGTCCGCTCGCCACCGCGTCAACATGTCCGCCGATCAGCGCCAGCACTGCCGGGCCTGCACCGGTGTACGGAATATGCGTCATGTTGAAGCCCGCACTCGCCTTGAGCATCTCCATCGGCACATGCATCGTGCCGTAATTGCCCGAGCTACCGAAATTGAAAGCGCCGGGCTTCTTCTTCATGTCGGCGACGAATTCGGCCAGCGTCTTCCACGGCGAATCGGCGCGCACCACCAGCACGGTCGGGTCGGCCGTGAACCTTGCGATCGGCCTGAACTGCTTCAGCGCATAAGCGGGCTTGCGGGCCAGGATGATGTCGGCCTCGGGCAGGATCGAAATCGACGACAGGCTCAGCAGCAGCGTGTAGCCATCGGCCGGCGCACGCGCGGCAATACCCATACCCAGCGCACCGCCGGCACCCACCTTGTTCTCGACAATCACCACCTGCTTGAGTTCCCTGGCCAAAGCCTCGGCAACCGGCCTTGCGACCGTGTCGGCCACGCCGCCAGGCGGGAACGGCACGATCAGCGTGATCGGCTTGTCAGGGTAAGGCGCTTGTGCCAATGCCGCGCTGGCAGCCAGCAGCCAAGCGCCGGACAATTGAAACGCAGCGCTGACTAGCCGCCGGGCCGAGGTCACGCTGCTTCCCCAGTGATATGGTTTTGCAGCACGCCCAGCCCGTCGATCTCGATCCGCACCACATCGCCATGCTGCAGCCAGCGCGGCGGTTTCATGCCCATGCCGACACCGGCCGCCGTACCGGTGGCGATCAGATCGCCCGGGTACAGGGTGATGCCGCGCGAGCAGGTCTCGACCAGCGTCGGGATGTCAAAAATCAGGTCAGTCGTCTGCGCGTCCTGGCGCAACTCGGGCTCCGCGCCGGCCGGCGTGACCCAGCAGCGCACGCGGGTGTCGCGGCCATCGAGCTCATCGGCGGTGACGATCCAGGGGCCCATCGGGCAGAAGGTATCAAAGCTCTTGCCCAGATCCCATTGGCCATGGCGCATCTGCACATCGCGGGCGGTCACATCGTTGACGATGGTGTAGCCGAACACATGGTCCATCGCGTCAGCCCGGCTGATATTGCGGCCGCCGCGGCCGATCACGATCACCAACTCGGCTTCGTAATCGATCTGCGACGAAATCGCCGCGCCCGGCAAGCGCACTGCAGCATCGGGCCCGACCACCGATTCAGGGACCTTGGTGAAAACGATCGGCCAGGTCACCACATTGCTGTCGCTGTCCTTGAACACCGAGGTGAGCAACTCCTTCGCATGGGCGTGGTAGTTGCGGCCAACGCAGAACAGGTTACGGCGTGGCAGCGGAATCGGCGCTTCGAGTTGCACCTCGGCCAGCGCAATCGGCGCGCCGCTCGCGGCCGGCCAGGCCTTGCCAGCAGCACTCGCCTCGATCAGGCGCAGCGCGCCAAAGCTTGCGTCAGCGGCGTCCAGCGCCAAGGGCGTGATCAGATCGCCAGAAACCAGCCCGACCTGACGCCGGCCCTGATGAGTAAAAGTGGCAATACGCAAGATTGTTCTCCTTGAAAAGTAACCCAAATGCTACCATTACGCACCAATTTTGCAATGGAGAGACCTGATTGATGGATGCTGCTGCGATGCTGCGAGAAGCCGTCCTGGAACATCTCCATTCGCGCCAATGGCGTGCCGGTCACCGTATTCCGACCGAGCGCGCGCTGGGCGAGCAGTTCGGCCTGCCGCGCTCGGCCGTGCGCCGGGTGCTGCAGGATTTCAAGCACAAAGGCCTGATCACCCAGACCGTCGGCAGCGGCACCTATGTGGCCGAGCAGGTGCAGGCGGCGCTTTCGGGCTTGCTGGCGCAAGCGCCTGCGGCAGCAGCGCTGGCAGTCAGCCCGGCCGAGTTGATCAGCGCACGCCAGGTGCTCGAGCCGGCGCTGATCGAGATGGTGATCGGCAATGCCAATGCAGCCGACTTCGCGCGGATGGACCAATGCAATGCCAATGCCGAGGCGGCGAGCAGCTTCGAGGCCTTTGAGCATTGGGACGGCCAGTTGCACGAAGCCATTGCCGACGCCGCGCACAACGGTTTCATGTCCAGCGTCTTCAGGCTCGTCAACGAGGTCCGTGCGCAGGGCGAATGGGGCGCCTTGAAGCGACGCAGCGCCACCCCCGAACGCCGGCTTGAATACCAACAGGAACACCGCGAATTGGTGGCTGCGCTGAAAGACCGCGACGCCCTGCGCGCCAAGGCTTTGTGCCTGGCGCATCTGGCCCATGTCCGCAGCAATATG
Organism: Burkholderiales bacterium; assembly: GCA_947446685.1. GTDB lineage: Bacteria > Pseudomonadota > Gammaproteobacteria > Burkholderiales > Burkholderiaceae_C > Paucibacter_A. The sequence continues at coordinate 1,615 of CANFIC010000217.1, read as the reverse complement.
CTGGGCTACTGAATCACAGACCGATCAAACCAATTATTACCAATTAACCGGGAGACGACACATGAATAGAACCCACAAGCGCAGCCTCGCTGCCTGGCTGGCGATGACGGCCTTGCTGATGACCGGCGCCGCCAATGCCCAGGACTATCCGGCCAAGGCGGTACGGATCATCGTGCCCTTTGCCGCCGGCGGGTCGGCCGATGTCTTTGGCCGTTTCATCGCGCAGCGCCTGCAGGAAGCGCTCGGCCAGGCTTTCATCGTCGACGACCGGCCGGGTGCCGGCTCGGTCATCGGCACCGATGCGGCTGCCAAGAGCGCGCCTGACGGCTACACCTTGCTGCTGATGTCGAACACCCACACGGTCAACGAATCGCTGATCCCGAACAAGCCCTTCCAGTTGCTGCGCGACTTCATTCCGATCGCACCGATCAATGCCTCCGACCTGGTGCTGGTGGTCAAGTCAGACCTGCCGGCCAGCACGCCGCAAGAGCTGATCAAGGCGGCCAAGGCCAAGCCTGACGGCATGTCCTACGCCTCGTCGGGCCCGGGCACGCCCTATCACATGGCCGGGGAATTGTTCAAATACATGGCGGGCGTCGCGATCGTCCATGTGCCCTACCGCAGCAGTTCGGGCGCGCGCACCGATGTGCTCGGCGGCCATCTCGAAATGATGTTCGACGCGATCCCGACGATGGCCGAGCATATGAAGGCGGGCAAGGTCAAGGCGATCGCCACCACCGGCAAACAGCGCTCGGCGATCCTGCCCAACGTGCCGACGATGTCCGAATCCGGCGTGCCCGGCTATGAAGCGACGATCTGGCTCGGCTTGATGGCGCCCAAGGGCACGCCGGCGGCGATCATCAACAAACTTAACGCCGAAGTCGCCAAGATCACCTCGAACCCCGAAGTACGGCGCCAATGGGCCGCGCAGGGCACGGCCGCGATGACGATGGGCACCGAAGAGTTTGCCCAATATGTCAGCGCCGACATCAGCAAATGGGCGCAGATCGTCAAGGTCTCCGGGGTCAAGGTCGACTGAAGGCCTCCCGGCCCAAACCCTGAGAAGAAAACCAGCATGAGCAACAACAAGATCCACTTCCTCTGTGCGGGCGCCGCACAAGGCCTCGTCAAAGCGCTGCAGCCGCTGCTGCTTGAAGAGACCGGCGCACACCTCGAAGGCAGCTACGGCGCGGTCGGGGTGATGAAAGAAGCGCTGCTGGCCGGCGAGCCCTGCGACCTGATGATCGTCACCGAAAAAATGATCGCCGAGCTGGCGGCCAGCGGTGAGCTGCGCGCCGATAGCATGGCGCCGCTGGGCCGGGTGCGCACCGGTATCGCCGTGCCCGCCGGCGCACCGCAGCCGGCCGTCGAAACGCCCGAAAGCCTCAAAGCCGCATTGCTGGCGGCCAGCGCGATCTATTTCCCCGATCAGATCCGCTCCACCGCCGGCATCCATTTCGCCGCGGTGATGGTGCAACTGGGCATCCACGACGAACTTGAGTCGCGCTTTCGCACCTACCCCAACGGCGCCACCGCGATGCGGGCCATGGCCACGGACAACTTGCCTGGCGCGATCGGCTGCACCCAGATCACCGAGATCAACTACACCGACGGC
>CANFIC010000216.1 GCA_947446685.1 Burkholderiales bacterium | reverse complement strand
GATGATGTGCGACTCGTACAGAATCAGGTCACGCTCGACAAGAATCGGCACTTCGTTGTACGGATTCATCAGGGCGATGTCTTCGGGCTTGGCGAACAAGTCGACATCGCGGATTTCAAAATCCATGCCCTTTTCAAACAGCACGAAGCGGCAGCGGTGCGAGTAAGGGCAGGTGGTTCCAGAATAAAGCACCATCATGGCAGCAGGCTCCCGAATAGTCAGGTGAAAGGGTCGCGGCCCCGATGAACCGGGTGCCCGCACAAGTACAAACGCAGTGGGAGGCTCAAAGAGCACCCACTGCGCAACGGTCCCGGCTTGCGCCGGGGCCGCGACATCTATTTAACGTCTTTCCAGAAAGACGCGTTCAATCTCCAGGTGATCACGGAGAAGACACCAAGGAACAGCAAAACCCAGATGCCCAGGCGGAACCGCTGTGACTGAACCGGCTCGCCCATCCACTGCAGGTAAGCCACCAGATCGCCAATCGATTCGTCAAACTGACGCGTGTCCATTTTCCCGGGCGTCAGCTGTTCGAATCCTTGAAATACATGGACGGTCTTGCCATGTTCATGCGGGTCGGCCTGTTCACCGAATTTGGCACCGCGCTGACCTTGCAATTCCCACAACACATTGGGCATCGCCACCGTCGGGAAAGCCATATTGTTCCAGCCAGTGGCCTTGCTGTCATCCCTGTAGAAGGTACGCAGATAGGTGTACAGATAGTCGGCACCCGAACCCTTGGCGCCATCGGCGCGCGACCGGGCGATCACGGTCAGGTCCGGCGGCAATGCGCCAAACCAGTCCTTGGCCTGTTTGGGATCAAGCGACACCGTCATCAGTCCGCCGACCTTGTCGGTCGCGAACATCAGATTGGACTTGATCTGAGCCTCGGTCAGGCCGAGGTCGCGCATGCGGTTGTAACGCATGTAAGAGGCCGAATGGCAGTTCAGGCAGTAGTTGACGAACAGCTTGGCGCCGTTCTGCAACGCGGCCATGTCGGTCATCTTGTCCTTGGGGAACTTGTCCCACTCGATCCCGACTCCAGAAGCATTGGCCCCGGAAACCAATCCGGCAGCCATGCACAGGGAGGTCAGCAGCTTGGCGATAAGTTTCTTCATTCTTTGGACTCCTGTGCTTCAGTGAGCGTTGAAGGTCACACGATCGGGCACCGGCTTGGGCGTACCCAAACGGCTCCACCAAGGCATCAGCAGGAAGAAGCCGAAGTAGAACAAGGTACCAACCTGCGCGATCAGCGTGCCGATTTCGCTCGGCGGCTTGATGCCCAGATAACCGAGGATCGCAAAGAACACCACAAACAGGGCGTAGACATATTTATGCCAGTCAGGGCGATAGCGGATCGACTTGACCGGGCTGTGATCGAGCCAAGGCAGGAAGAACATGATCACGACCGCGCCACCCATCACCACGACGCCCCAGAACTTGGCATCAAAGGTCTTCAGCAATGCCACTCCGACCAGCGCAACCAGCAGCAAGGCAATCTTGCCCTTGGCCGAGAAACGGCCCTTCAGCACGGCCAGCACGGCGCCGATGGCCACCAAGCCTGCCAGCACATTGACCATTGAATCATTGGTTGCGCGCAGCATCGAGTAGTAAGGCGTGAAGTACCAGACCGGCGCGATATGGGCCGGCGTCTGCAGCGGATTGGCCGGGATGAAATTGTTGTATTCGAGGAAATAGCCACCCATCTCCGGCGCAAAGAAGATGATCGCGGTGAACACCATCAGGAACAGGCTCAGCGCATAAATGTCATGCACGGTGTAGAAAGGATGGAACGGGATGCCGTCGAGCGGGCGACCCTGTGAATCCTTCTTGGCCTTGATCTCGATGCCGTCAGGATTGTTCGATCCGACTTCATGCAGGGCAATGATGTGCGCGACCACCAGGCCCAGCAGCACCAAAGGTACAGCGATCACATGGAAGCTGAAAAAGCGGTTCAGGGTCGCATCGCCGACCACATAGTCGCCGCGAATCAGCAGCGCCAGGTCTTCACCGACGAACGGCACGGCGGCGAACAGGTTGACGATCACCTGGGCGCCCCAGTAGGACATCTGGCCCCAGGGCAGCAAATAGCCCATGAAAGCCTCGGCCATCAGGCACAGGAAAATGGCACAGCCGAAGATCCAGACCAGTTCGCGCGGATTGCGGTAGGAGCCGTAGATCAGGCCGCGGAACATATGCATGTAGACGACGATGAAGAATGCCGAAGCCCCGGTCGAATGCATATAGCGGATCAACCAACCCCAGGGCACATCGCGCATGATGTACTCGACCGAAGCAAACGCGAGCGCTGCGTCGGGCTTGTAATGCATCACCAGGAAGATGCCGGTGACGATCTGGATCACCAGCACCACCAGGGCGAGCGAGCCGAAAATATAGAACCAGTTGAAGTTCTTCGGCGCGTAGTACTCGGACAAATGTTCTTTGTAGAGCTTGCTGGCGGGGAAACGGTTGTCCACCCAGGTCAGCAGCTTTTCGCCCATTGCGGCGCCGGCGGGAGCTTGTTTGAATTCAGCCATGGTGACCTCTGCGCTTAAGCCTGCTTGTCTTCACCAATGATGATCTTGGTGTCAGACAGATACATATGGGGAGGCACCTCGAGGTTGTCGGGTGCCGGCTTGTTCTTGAAGACACGGCCTGCCAGGTCGAAGGTCGAGCCATGGCAAGGGCAGAGAAAGCCGCCCGGCCAGTCTTCAGGCAAAGAAGGCTGTGCGCCGGCCTGGAATTTGTCACTCGGCGAACAACCGAGGTGCGAGCAGATGCCGACAGCGACAAAGTATTCGGGCTTGATCGACCGGTGCTGATTCTTGGCGTAAGCAGGCGTCGGATAGGCCTTGCGTTCGGACTGCGGATCGACCAACTGTCCTTCGTCGTCTTTCAACGAGGCCACTTGTTCGGGCGTACGACGCACGATCCAGACCGGCTTGCCGCGCCATTCGACGGTCAATTTTTGACCCGGCAAAATAGCGCCGATGTCGACTTCTACAGCCGCTCCAGCAGCCTTGGCGCGTTCAGACGGCGCGAACGTACTGACGAATGGCACTGCGGTGGCCACACCACCGGCAGCACCGGCACAACCCGCGGCAATCATCCACGTGCGCTTGCCTTGGTCAACTTGCTTGTCACTCATGAGCATCCTCAAACGAAACTTCAGATCGGGGCAGCCTTGGATTCTAACGGACTGCGCCGCATGCTTTGCTCCGGATCGTTGTGCAATTCCGCTTCAGGCTCCAAATTTTGCGGCTTGCACAAGCAATGCGGTCGCGTTTCTCGCAAAATCTCCAGGCAATTGCAACGGTCCAAAAGCTTGTGGAGTTAGGCATGGGATTTTTTTCTGAATTCAGGGAATTTGCCGTCAAAGGCAATGTGGTCGACTTGGCGGTGGGCGTGATCATTGGCGGCGCTTTCGGCAAGATCGTCGACTCAGTGGTCAAGGACCTGGTGATGCCGGTGGTCGGGCGCCTGCTCGGCGGCATCGACTTTTCGAATGATTTCATCATGCTGGCGAATCCGCCGCCGGCTTTCAAGGGGCCGATGACTCTGGAAGCCTTGAACAAGGCCGGCGTGCCGCTGTTCGCTTATGGCAACTTTCTGACCGTGCTGCTGAACTTCGTCATCCTGGCTTTCATCATCTTCTTGATGGTCAGGCAAATCAACCGACTGAAGCGCTCGGACCCACCGCCAGTGGTTCTGGCAACTGCGGAAGACATCCTGCTGCTGCGCGAGATCCGCGACGAACTGAGGCAGGGCCGAGGTCAAGCCTAGTGGCTTGAGCGACGCCTGCCGAAGGCCAAAGCGCCTGCCAGCGCTTTGCGGACGGAGTCCGCGCTGGCTGATGCAGGGCCGAGGTCAGGCCTAGCGGCTTGAGCGACGCCTACCGAAGGCCAAAGCGCCTGCTTGGCCGCGATAGCTGAAAATTTTCAGCAAGCCCGAGCATTCGGGCTTGCTGTCCCTAGTCACCTTTGCAGGCCGCGGGTTCGCAGAGCTCACCCCCCTCCTAGGGCAAAAAACCCTGCGCAGGCAGGGTTTTTAGTCCCTAGTCGGCATACATGCCGGCGGCTTTGATGATGGGGCCCCATTTGTTGATTTCGGCTTCAACGAACTTCTTGTGGGCCGGACCGTTCAAGCGGGTGTCAGTGACCATGACGGCGCCGAGATCTTCCATGCGCTTGATCAGCTCAGGATCCTTCATTGCCACCATTAGCGCATTGTGAATCTTGTCGAGAATCGGCTTGGGCGTGCCCTTCGGTGCATAGACACCATGCCAGATCGCAACCGAGAACCCCTTCAAACCGAGCTCATCCAGAGTCGGCAGATTTTTCAGCACCGGCGTCGCAACCCGCTGCGGCGTTGTGACCGCAAAGGCCTTGATCTTGCCGCCGGCGATCTGCGAAGTCGTGCTGGTGGTTTGATCGCACATCAGGTCGACCTGACCGCCAAGCAGGTCGGTCATCGCCGGCCCCGTGCCTTTATAGGGCACCGTCGTCATATCGATCTTGAGCGTACTTTGAAACAGCAGGCCGCATAAATGCGAGGCTGAACCCAGACCGGCATTGGCAAGATTGATCTTGCCCTTGTTGGCGTCCAGCCATTTGGTCAATTCGGCATAGTTGCTGGCCGGCAGCGACGGCTTGCCGATCAAGGTCATCGGCACCTCGACAATCATCCCGAGATATTCGAAATCTTCGAGCGTCTTGTAGGTCAGATTGCGGTACAGCGCTGGCGAGGTCGCCATGCCGATATGGTGCAGCAGCAAGGTGTAGCCATCAGGCGCAGCCCTGGCGACCTTGGCGGTAGCAATCGTGCCGCCGGCGCCGCCGACATTTTCAACCACCACGGTATTTCCGAGCGGCTTGCGCAGCGACTCGGCAAAGTCACGTGCCACCTTGTCTGTAGGTCCACCAGCAGCAAAAGGCACGACCACATTGACCGCTTTATCAGGGTATTCAGCCAATGCAGCACCAACTGAGAGACCCACCAGACATCCAACCATCAGCTTTTTCATTGTTTTCCTCATAAACCTAAAATTATGACCCTTGATGCTATGCCCAGGGCGGGCCACTGCAATCGAGGAAACTACTTAATCCCGTCTCAAGCATAACTGCGCGCGTCTTCGATCACCTTGCCGTCATTGGGCAGGCTGCCTGGCGCCAGCAGCTGCACCTCGGCGCGCAGTTTGGTGACTTCGCGGGCCGCAGCGGCCAGACTTTGCGCCAACCCTTCGGCCGACTCGGCGACTTCGACTTTCAGCGTCATCCGGTCCTGCGCCATCTCACCCTCGACCACCAGACGTGCCCGGCCGGCTTGCGGAAAGCGCCGGATGATTTCAGCCACCTGGGCAGCGTGGACAAACATGCCGCGCACCTTGGCCGATTGATCAGCACGCCCCAGCCAACCCTTGATGCGTGCATTGCTGCGGCCGCTCGGACATTGCCCGGGCAGGAAGGCCGACAGATCGCCGGTGCCGAAACGGATCAAGGGGTAATCCGGATTCAACGTAGTGACGACCAGCTCGCCAACCTCACCTTGCGGCACCGGATCGCCGGTACCTGGACGAACGATTTCGACGATCACGCCTTCATCCAGCACCAGGCCCTCACGCGCGGCGGTTTCATAAGCGATCAGGCCGATGTCAGCGGTGGCATAGCATTGATAGCCGGCCACGCCGCGTGCCATCAACCAGTCGCGCAAATTGGGCGTGAACGCCTCGCCGCTGAGCAAGGCCTTGCTGACGGAGCTGATCTCAACCCCGGTTTCAGCCGCCTTGTCGAGCAGGATCTTCAGGAAGCTCGGTGTGCCGACATAGGCTTGCGGCCGCAACTCGGTGATCGCCTGCAACTGCAGTTCGGTGTTGCCCACGCCACCCGGAAAGACCGCGCAGCCCAGCGCATGAGCACCGCTTTCCATCATCGATCCGGCTGGCGTCAGGTGGTAGCTGAAACTGTTGTGGACCAGTTCACCCGTGCGCACTCCGGCAGCGAAAATCGCCCGGGCCATCCGCCAGTAATCTGCCGCCTGCCCCTCGGGTTCGTAGATCGGTCCGGGCGACTGGAACACTCGCCGCGCCCCGCTGGCGCGCACGCAACCCGACCAACCAATGGCTGAATAACCGCCGAAGCTGTCGCTGGCCCGCTGCTGCTGCTGCCTTGCCAGCAACTCATACTTGCGCGTCACCGGCAGTCCAGCCAGGGCCTGACGGCTGCTGATCGAAGCCGCATCGATGCCTGCAAACAGCTCGGCGAAGGCCGTGGTGCTCGCTTTCGCATGCCTGATCTGCCCGGACAAAGCCGCCATCAACGCTTGCTCACGCAAGGCCGGGTCGCGGGCTTCGAGGCCATCGTAAAAGTCGTTCATGTCGTCTCGTCCATCCAGCGCGCCAACCGGCGCTTGATTTCATCCTGAACTGCCCGCACTTCGGCATGGGTCTTGCAATTGCG
>CANFIC010000215.1 GCA_947446685.1 Burkholderiales bacterium | reverse complement strand
TTGTCAGCGTCCTTGATGCCGCGTTTCTTCATGTCCTCGCGGGCATTGGCGATCATGCGCTCGGACTCGTTTTCAACCAGCGAGTTCGGCACATCAAGCTCGGCCGAGGCGACCAGAGCGTCCATCACGGCGCCCTTGTTGCGGGCCAGCACGCGGAATTTGACTTCACGCTCGAGATTTTTCTTGATGTCGGCGCGAAGGGCTTCCACTGATGCGTTGGCAATGCCCAGCGATTTGGCAAAAGCTTCGTTGACATCCGGCAGATGCTGAGCTTCGATTTTCTTGACCGTCACCAGGAAGTCAGCTTCCTTGCCTGCCACGTCCTTGCCGTGATAGCTGTCGGGGAAAGCCAGCGGGAAGGTCTTGGATTCGCCCGCCTTCATGCCGCGCACGGCTTTTTCGAAGGCTTCGAGCATCTGCCCTTCACCGATGAGGAACTGGAAGGCCTCAGCCTTGCCGCCCTCGAACGGTTCGCCATCGATCTTGCCTTCGAAGTCGATCGTCACACGGTCGCCTTCGGCAGCCACATCCGCAGCTGCCCGTTGAGCGAAATTACGACGCTGCTTACGTAGAATTTCTACGGTCTTGTCGATCGCCTCGTCAGTCACCTCACTGGAGATACGCTCGACCTCGGCCGCAGTCAGATCGCCGAGCTTGATTTCAGGATAAACCTCGAAAACAGCCTCGAACGCCATTTGTCCCGCAGGAGACTCGTCTTTCTGGGAAATCCGGGGTGCCCCGGCAACGCGCAATTGAGCTTCGTTGGCAGCGCTCGAAAAGGCTTCGCCCAGTTTGTCGTTCATCACGTCGTACTGGACCGAATTGCCATAGCGCTGGGCCACAACGCTCATCGGCACCTTGCCAGGCCGAAAGCCATCAGCCTTGACGGTTTTGGACAGCTTCTTGAGTCGGTTTTCGACTTCGCTGTTGATTTCAGTTGCTGCCAGCATCAACGTGATGCGGCGTTCAAGTTTTTCGAGAGTTTCGACGTTAACGGCCATTTTTGACTCAATACAAAGTTATCTGGTGCGCGGGGCCGGACTCGAACCGGCACGCCGGTGAAGGCGTCAGGACCTAAACCTGGTGCGTCTACCAATTTCGCCACCCGCGCTGATGAGCCAGCCCCACCCGCTTGCGCTTTCGATCAAAAATCGGGCGAGAAGACTGTGGCTATCCGGCAAACCGAGGATTGTAGCGGCTTGAACTCCAAAAAAAGCGGCCTGCCGAATTCGAGGCCGCTCAGTCTCGTGACGAATTCATCAGTCGGCCGCTTCGACCGGCCTTTGCACGCGGAACCAGGCTGCATACATGGCGGGCAAAGCCAGCAAGGTCAGCGCCGTGGCAACGATCAAGCCGCCCATGATCGCGACCGCCATCGGCCCCCAGAACAGGCTGCGCGACAAGGGCACCATCGCCAGAACGGCCGCAGCAGCCGTCAGTACGATCGGCCGAAAACGCCTCACAGCGGCCTCGACGATGGCGGACCAGGCAGGCACACCGCGCAGGCGATCCTGCTCAATTTGATCGATAAGGATGACCGAATTCCTCATGATCATGCCCATCAAGGCGATCACACCGAGCAAGGCGACAAAGCCGAAGGGCTTGCCGAACAGCAACAGTGCCGCTGCCACGCCGGCAATCCCCAGCGGGCCGGTCAAGAAAACCAGCATGGCGCGCGAAAAACTCTGCAATTGCAGCATCAGCAGCGTGAACGTAATGAACAGCATGACCGGCACACCGGCTGCGATCGAGCCTTGGCCCTTGCTGCTTTCCTCCACTGCACCGGCTATCTCGATGCGGTAACCGGGTGGCATTTTTGCCTGCATGGCGCGCAGCTCAGGCCAGAGCTGCGCCGTCACGGTAGCGCCCTGCAGCCCTTCAACCACATCGCCCTGCACCGTCATCGCATAGCTGCGACCTTCACGCCAGATCACACCAGGCTCCCAATCAAAACGAATCCTGGCGACTTGTGTCAACGGAATCGAGCGTCCGCTGCTGGTCGGCAGATAGGCATTGCCGATGTCCGAGATGACATTGCGCTCATCCAGCGGTTGGCGCAGGACGATGTCGATCAGCTTGTCAGCCTCGCGATATTGCCCGACGGAACTGCCCGATAGCAGCGTCCGCGAGGCTTGCGCCAGACTCTGACTGCTCACACCCAAAGCGCGCGCCTTGTCCTGATCGACATCGAGCTTGATGACCTTGATCTGCTCGTTCCAGTTGTCGTTGACGCCCCGCATATTCGGGTTGGAGCGCAGGATCTCCTTGGCCTGATCACCCCAGCGGCGGACCTCGTCGGCGCGCTCGCCGACAATCCGGAATTGCACCGGATAGGCCACCGGCGGCCCGTTCGGCAAGAGCTTGATACGAGTGCGTAGTTCCGGAAACTCGGCGGCCAACAAAGCGGGCAGACGCCGCAGCAAGGCCTCGCGCTCCTCCATGCTTTTGCTCAGCAGAATTGCCTGGCTGACATTCGACTGGGCAAATATCTGTTCCAGTGGCAGATAAAAATGCGGTACTCCGCTACCGATCCAGGTACTGACCGTGGCGACACCGCTTTCCTTGAGCATGCGAGCTTCGAAACGTTTGGCAGATTGCAGGCTCTGTTCGATCGTCGAGCCCTCCGGCAACCAAAGATCGACCATGATCTCCGGCCGACTGGAGTCAGGAAAGAACTGTTGCTGTACCTTCCCCATTCCTGCCAATCCGAGGCCAAAAATCAGCAAGGTAGCGCCAATGGTCTTCCAGCGATTTTCCACACACCAGTTCACAAGAGCGCGGAAGCGGGTATAAAACGCGGTATCGAAAAGCTCATGCGCATCCCCGTCGTTGGCAGCATGGGTGCGCAGCAGCAGCGAGCCCAGGTAGGGTACGAAAAAGACCGAAACGACCCAGGAAATCAACAAGGCGGCAGCGGTGACGGCGAAAATCGCGAAGGTGTATTCGCCGGTCACCGACTTGGCCATGCCGATCGGCAAGAATCCGACCGCCGTGATCAGCGTACCGGTCAACATCGGCATCGCAGTAGCGTCATAGGCAAAGGTGGCCGCGTGCATCATGTCGTAGCCCTCCTCCAGCTTTCGCACCATCATCTCAACCGAAATAATCGCGTCGTCAACCAGAAGTCCCAAGGCAATGATCAAGGAGCCCAGAGAGATCTTGTGTAGCCCGACGCCCCAGTAAAACATTGCGATGAAGGTGACTCCAAGCACCAACGGGATCGTGATCGCGACAACCAACCCAGGCCAGACGTCAACTCGCAGCGGCCGGGAATGCAGACCCAGGGCGATGAAACTGACTGCCAGCACGATCGCCACAGCCTCGATCAAGACATGGATAAATTCATTGACCGAGCGGGCCACCGACTCAGGTTGATTCTGGATCTGCACCAGTTCAATGCCGGCCGGCAAGTTCGCCCTGATCTGCGTCGCAGCCTTCTGTAACGAGCGCCCCAAAGCAATGATTTCGCCGCCTTTGGACATCGAAACACCCAGGGCTATCACTGACTTGCCCTGATGCCGAACCATTACAGAAGGCGGATCGAGATAGCCCCGCTTGATCTCGGCCAGATCAGACAAGCGCAGGTTGCTGGCTAACCCTGTTACGGGGTTGACGGCATGAATGGAAAAATCCTTCAAGGCTTGAACCGAATTGAACTGCCCTTGCACCCGCACCTGCAGGTTGCCGCTGTCGGTCCTCAGTACGCCCGCGCCCTCGACGGCGTTCTGTGCGCCGAGTTGGTTGATGACCTGGCCGAAATCAAGCCCAAGACTTGCCAGCCGTTTCTGGGAAATTTCGATGAAGATCTTCTCTGCCTGGGCGCCAAAGACCTCGACCTTGGCCACATCCGGCACGGTCAGCAGCCTCGAACGCACGCGTTCCGCATGCTCGCGCAATTCCTCGGCACTGAATCCATCGGCTGAAAGCGCGAAGATCGAACCGTAGACATCGCCAAAATCATCGTTGAAGAATGGGCCGACTGTGCCTTGCGGCAAGTTTCCACGCTGGTCGCTGACGCGTTTACGTACCTGATACCAGACATCGACAACATCCTTCGCTGGCGTGCTGTCCTTGACCTGGAAAAACGTCAGCGATTCGCCCGGCTTGGTGTAGCTACGAATCTTGTCAGCGTGAGGAACTTCCTGCAATGTGCGCTCGATCTTGTCGGTCACCTGCTCGGCCATTTGCTGGGCAGTGGCTCCAGGCCAGAAAGCTTGCACGACCATCGCACGGAAAGTAAACGGAGGGTCTTCGTCCTGAGCCAACTGGAAATAGGTCGCGAAGCCGACCACCATCAGCACGATCATCAGGTAGCGGGTCAGCGCCGGATGCTCCAGCGCCCAGCGTGAGACATTGAAGCGGCTCTGCATGTTTGCGTTCATGGTTGCGCGCGATTCAATTGGCTGCCGCCGCGGCGGGTAGTTGATAGCGTTTGACCTTTTGACCCGAGGTCAATGTGTGCACGCCAGCCACCACCAGTTCCTGACCGGGCAATAAGCCGGCAGCGATCACTACCTCGTTGCCGTCAGCTGCGCCGACCTGAACAACCTGCTGTTTGACTGTCATCGAGGCCGGATCCAACAACCACACCAAGGTCTGGCCTTTTTGTTGCATCAACGCCGTCAGCGGCAGCTTGATCAGGGAATCGATGCTTGGCAATTTCAAGATCACCGTCGCCGATTGCCCCAACTTGACATCATTGCGGCCGACATCGGCCTTGACCAGAAAGGTGCGGGTGACAGGGTCTGCTGCAGCAGAAACTTCGCGCAAGAACACCGTACGCGCTGCCTGAGCAGGTGGGTCGCTCCAGAGTTTGAGCTGCAAGCCCTCCGGGCGCTTGGTGGCGGCGCGCAAGACGGGCAGTTGATCCTCGGGCACAGAGAACACCACGTCGCGCGATCCATCCTGCGCCACTCGCACAATGCTCGCACCAGCCGGCACTACCATGCCAGGCTCGGCATCGACACCGGTCACCAGGCCAGCAACATCGGCAAGCAAACGCGCATAGCTTGTTTGGTTGCCCTGGGCACTGGCCTGCGCCTGCGCTTGGTCAAGTTGCGCCTGACCCGCCTTCAATGCGACATCGCGTCGCTCAAGCTCGGCTGCGCTGATGAAACCTTGTTCGCGCAACTCGACATAGCGTTTGTAATCGGCCCGCAAGAGGTCGCGGTTGATCGTTGCGGCCTGCAGCCCAGCCTGAGCCGCGGCCTGTGCCAGCAGTAAATCCTGCGCGTCGAGCCGGGCCAGAAGCTGCCCTGCTTTCACCTGATCGCCAAGGTTGACCTTGCGCTCGAGCAGTTTGCCTGGCACACGGAAAGCCAAGCGGGACTCTATCCTGGCGCGAATCTCCGCTGCATATTCGCGACTCAACCCAGTGGCTTCTGCTTTGACCACAAGCGTACGCACAGCTCGTTCGGGTTCTGGACCCACTGATTGCTGGCTGCACCCATTGAAAAATAGCAGCGACACAATCAATGGCAAGATTTTGGGGAAGCGTTGAGACATGAGAAACCTCGACAAGTACAGCCTGGATCAAAGCAGCCAAACTCGATTTGCACCCACGACAATAAGTCTGATGGTCTAAATCGAATGCTACTGACCGAAGGGTCATTAATGTACGCAAGCCCTCGTCAATTGTCAAATGCAGACGGTCACCGCAGCAGACCTAAAACACCCACAATCCTGCCCGTGAGCAAACAACATTACGAAAATTTCCCGGTAGCCTCATGGCTTTGCCCAAAGGCCCTGCGTCCTGCCGTAGCGGCCATCTATCAATTCGCCCGTACAGCCGATGACTTGGCCGACGAGGGCGAGGCTAGCCCGGAGCGCCGCAGCGCCGAACTGCGCGACTATCGATGCGACCTACAGGCAGTTACAGATGGCCGGGAGCCGTCAGCACGCTGGGCCTCAAACGTATTTCATCCATTGGCTGAAGTCCTGCACCAGTTTCGCTTGCCATTGCCCTTGCTCCATGACCTGCTGGATGCGTTCGAGCAGGACTTGCACAAATCCGCTTATGTCGACCGGGAAGATCTGCTGGACTATTGCCGCCGCTCGGCCAATCCGGTTGGGCGCTTGTTGCTGCACCTTTATGGTGTCGGCGATGCCACTGCACTTGAACGTTCGGACGCGATTTGCAGCAGCCTGCAGTTGATCAATTTCTGGCAGGATTTCAGTCGTGATGGGCCTCAAGGTCGCGTCTATGCCCCCCAGACCGATCTCGACCGACATGGCCTCAACCGCAGCGACCTACTGGCTTGTAGCGACAGTCAGGCAGCCCGTGCAATGACCCGGGAGCTCTGCGAATGGGCCAGGCAACTGATGCTGGAGGGCGCGCCCTTGGTCCATCAAATCGAGGGGCGCGCAGGATGGGAGTTGCGACTGGTCGTACAAGGCGGCCTGCGAATTCTTGAGAAAATCAAGGCCATGAAATACGCCAGTCTGACTCAGCGCCCTACGCTGACCGCAATGGATGC
>CANFIC010000214.1 GCA_947446685.1 Burkholderiales bacterium | reverse complement strand
TTCCAGCCAGACCATGTCGGCCACGGTGGTCGTCAAGGGTCAATTGGAAAACAGCCGGGGTTTCGCCAATATCGTGCTGCGCGCCAACCCGGATGGCTCGGCGGTGCGTTTGCGCGATGTTGCACGCATCGAACTTGGCGCCCAAGGTTACGGTAATTATTCGCGCTTGAACGGCAAGCCCTCGGTCGGCATCGGCATCCAGTTGTCGCCCAGCGGCAATGCGTTGGCATCGGCCAAGGCGGTCAAGGCACGCATGGCCGAGCTACAGCGATTTTTTCCGCCAAACGTGGTGTTCGCGATTCCCTACGATGCGTCCAGGTTCGTCAAGGTCTCGATCGAACAGGTGGTCGAGACCCTGGCCGAAGCGATTTTGCTGGTGTTCCTGGTGATGTTCCTGTTCCTGCAGGACTGGCGCTACACGCTGATCCCGACCATTGTTGTCCCGGTCGCCCTGCTCGGTACTTTTGCGGTCATGCTGGCGCTGGGTTACAGCATCAATGTATTGACGCTGTTCGGCATGGTGCTGGTGATCGGTATCGTCGTCGACGATGCGATCGTCGTGGTCGAAAACGTCGAACGCATCATGAGCGAGGAAGGCCTGGCACCGCGCCAGGCCACTCTGAAAGCGATGAGCCAGATTTCCGGCGCCATCATCGGCATCACCGTGGTGCTGGTTTCGGTGTTCGTGCCGATGGCATTTTTCGCCGGCTCGGTGGGCAATATCTATCGGCAGTTTTCGCTCGCCATGGCCGCCTCGATCCTGTTTTCAGCGCTGATGGCCTTGACCCTGACGCCAGCGCTTTGCGTGACTTTGCTCAAGCCGATCGACGCAGGTCAGCAGCATGGCAAGAAAGGATTTTTCGGCTGGTTCAACCGCGGTTTCTCGCGCACCGCCAAAACCTATGAGGGTTGGGTCGCCAAGCTGCTCAAACGCAGCGGCCGCATGATGCTGGTCTATCTGGCTGTGCTGGTGGCTGTGGCGCTCCTCTATGTGCGGCTGCCGACTTCCTTCCTGCCCGATGAGGATCAAGGCTATCTGATCGTCAATGTGCAATTGCCACCAGGTGCGACGACAAACCGCACCGAAGCCGTGGTCAAGCAGGTCGAGGACTTCATGCTCAAGCAGCCTGAGGTACAGGATGTCATCGCGATCATCGGCTACTCGTTTTCGGGTCAAGGGCAGAATGCCTCGGTCTCGTTCGCGACGCTCAAGCCCTGGGATCAGCGCCATGGCGCAGAGCACAGCGCTGGCGCATTGGCCGGGAGAGCCTTCGGCGCCTTCATGGGTATTCGCGACGCCTCGGTCTACCCCTTGAGCCCGCCTTCCATCCTCGAGCTCGGCAATGCGACCGGTTTTTCCTTGCGGCTGCAAGACCGCGCCGGTCTCGGGCATGAGGCCTTGCTGAATGCGCGCAATCAGATGCTGGGCATGGCCGCACAAAGCAAGCTGATCGTTGGCATGCGACCCGATGGCCTGGAAGATGCGCCGCAGTTGCAACTGGACATCGACCGCGACAAGGCCAATGCCCTGGGCATCAGCTTTGACAGCATTGCTGCGGTCTTGTCGACCCAACTGGGTTCGGCCTATGTCAGCGACTTTCCCAACCAGGGACGCTTGCAAAGAGTGGTCGTGCAGGCTGAAGCTGCCGCACGCATGCAGGCGCAGGATTTGCTGCGGCTGAATGTGGTCAATTCGCAGGGCAAGACGGTGCCCTTGAGCGCCTTTGCCAGCACCCACTGGATCATCGGCCAGATGCAGGCGGTGCGCTACAACGGCTACCCCGCGATGCGGCTGGCAGGCAACCCCGCGCCAGGGCAATCGACCGGTGCGGCGATGGCCGAGCTCGAGATGATGGCTTCCAAGCTGCAACCGGGTATCGGCCATGAATGGACGGCGTTGTCGCGCGAGGAAAAACTGGCCGGATCACAGGCCATGCTGCTGCTGGCTTTTTCATTGCTGGCAGTCTTCCTCTGCCTGGCCGCGTTGTACGAGAGTTGGTCGATACCGCTGGCTGTGCTGCTGGTGGTTCCGCTGGGGCTGCTCGGAGCGCTCGCCGGGGTGACTTTGCGCGGCATGCCCAATGATGTCTACCTGAAGGTGGGCCTGATCACCATCATCGGGCTGTCGGCCAAGAACGCCATTTTGATCATCGAATTTGCCAAGGACTTGCAGGCTCAAGGCAAGGGCCTGATCGAAGCCGTGCTGCAGGCCTGCCATCTGCGTTTCAGACCCATCGTCATGACTTCGGTGGCGTTCATTCTGGGCGTGCTGCCGCTGTTCTTCGCCACCGGTGCCGGTTCGGCCAGCCAGCGTGCCATCGGCACCGGCGTGCTCTCGGGGATGATCGCCGCGACCTTGCTGGCAGTCTTGTTCGTGCCGGTGTTCTTCCTGGTCGTGCGGCGCATCTTCAAAGGCAGCGAGAGGCAGCGGCGCCTCTATGCCCATGAAGATCTGGCGGAACCGCCATCGACAGACAAGCCTTGAGATGCGCATGAAGATAAAGAAAAAAACCCTGATCGCCTCAGCCGGCTTGTCGGTGTTGCTCAGCGCCTGTGTCAATCTGGCACCCGTTCAGCCACGTCCAGCTGCCCCGACCGCCAAGCAATGGGCGCAGCCGAGCGAAGGCGCTGATGCGGCGGCAAGTCTGTCATGGCAGAACTACTACAACGACCCACGCTTGCGCCAGTTGCTGCAGATCGCGCTCGACAACAACCGTGATCTGCGCGTCGCCATGCTCAATGTCGAGCAGGCCCGCGCGCTCGCTGGCGTCACCGCAGCGAGCCAGTTGCCGAGCCTTGGTGTGGGGGCAATTGCCCAGCGTCAGCCCGGCAGCAGCGGTTCCCTGGTCAATACCTATCAGGCCGGCTTGCAGCTCAGCGCCTACGAGATCGACCTGTTCGGCAAAATGCGCAATCAGACCGATGCGGCGACCGCGCGCTATCTGGCCAGCAGCGAAGGCGCTCGTGCTGCCAGGATCGCGCTGGTGGCGGCGGTAGCCTCGGCCTATCTGGTCTTGCAGGCCGATGAAGAATGGCTGGCTTTGACGCGCAAGATCAGGCTGACTCGCCAGGAGAGCCAGCGTTTGACACAGCTGCGCTTCGACCAAGGCGCTGCTTCAAGCCTTGATCTGGTCAGCAGCAGGACGGCGCTCGAGTTCAGCCATGCCGCCGTCGCGCAAGCCTTGCGCCAGCGTGATCAGGACGAGAACGCGTTGCAGCTACTGCTTGGTCAGTCGCTGCCGGCAGATCTGCACGCAGCAACAGCGCTGTCTGAACAGCGTCTGGTCGAGCTGCCCTCGGGGCTGCCTTCTGAAATACTGGCGCAGCGGCCCGATGTGTTGCAGTCCGAGGCACAGTTGCTGGCGGCGAACGCCAATATCGGTGCGGCACGCGCGGCCTTTTTTCCGGCGATCTTGCTGACTTCGAATTTGGGCACGGCCAGCTCGCAGTTGTCCGGCCTGTTCAAGAACAGCGTATGGACTTTTGTCGGCCAGGCGCTGCTGCCGGTGTTCGATAACGGGCGCAATGAAGCCAACTTGGCAGCTGCCAGGGCAGGGCGCGAAATCGCGCTGGCGCAATATGAAAAAACGGTCCAAATCGCATTCCGCGAGGTTGCCGATGCCTTGGCGGGGCGGACCAGTTTCAATCTCCAAATGCAGGCGCTGCAAGCCCAGGCACAGGCTGAAGCTCAGCGCCTGGCCTTGATCGAGCTGCGCTTTGCCAATGGCGCGTCGAACAGTCTGGAACTGCTCGATGCGCAACGCGCCAGCCTAGCCGCTGAGCAGGCGCTGCTGCAGCTTCGCCTAGGCCGCTTGCTGAACGGCGTGCAGCAGTACAAGGCCTTGGGCGGCGGGCTGATTTAGCGCGAGCGCACCCAGGCCAGGCCTTCGCTGGTGGCGTAGCGCAACGCGGCGCGCTGACTGATGAAGCGCGGCGTAAAGCGCATCACGCGGTCATGGCTGGCCATGCCTCGGCCTGAGCGGATTGATACCGATGCGGCAAAGCTGCCATCGGCTTGGGTTTTGATCATGGGTGAGACAAGGTATTTGCCCACCTCTATGCTTTTGTTCTGCATATTCTTTATCGAGGTGTGCGCCAGAACGATTTCAGGGCGCGGTATGGCGAAGTGAGTTTGGCTGCGCGCTTGGGGTACATGCAGGTGACCGTGAGTCTTCGAGGCCTCAAACGATCGGGGCTGGCTGGTGCTGCCCGAGGGATGCTCTGCATAACCCCTCACGGTTTGCGATAGCGAGGCCTCGGGCGGTCTGCGGCGTTGCATTTATTGCCAATAGCACGTGCTATTGGCCGCAAAATGCGCCTTGCATCCCATCCCGATCCGCACTACACACACTCGCGTTGAGCTATGCAGAGCATCCCTAGCTTGCCGACTTTATTTTTTATTGATGCTGGCAAGCTTGAAAAGACAACGCACCGGCCAGGCCGATGCGTCGTTTTGCTTTGATTGAATCAAAGCGGTTGATGCTCACGCATCAACCCAGGTTGGCGGCGCTTGATGCGCCGCCGCGGGCTTTACAGGCCGCGGATGTTCGAAGCTTGCAGACCCTTGGGGCCTTGCTTGACTTCGAATTCAACCTTTTGGTTCTCAGCCAAAGTGCGGAAGCCGCCGTTGTTGCGGATTTCGCTGTGGTGAGCGAACAAGTCCTTGGAGCCGTCTTCAGGCGTGATGAAACCAAAGCCCTTGCCGTCGTCAAACCATTTCACGGTGCCAGTTTGCGTAGTCATGATGTGTTCCTTTTGAAACTATTGAAAAAATACTCCACGGCCACTTGGCTTGTGGAGACAGAAACACTCAAGAACAGTCAAACTGGGAGTTGAAACTGAAGCGAGCCGGTCGCGAACGTACCGCGGGGCTGCAGATTGAAGACCTTGAAAAAAGGGTCTTGTGCGTATCTATGCGAGCAGTGTAGCACGAATTGTTGCTTTGTCACGAGTTTGCTGACTTTTACGCGGCAGCGACTTCGACCGCAATCCCGCTGAGCACCGCATTGCCTGACAAAGGGTCGCGCATTTGATCATTGAGCAAGGCGTTCATGTTCACGCCAGGACGCTGCTCAGCCAGCTTCAGCCTGGCGCCGGGCAGATCATGGCCCCAGCCATGCGGCAGGCTGATGACGCCCGGCATCAGCTCGTCGCTGAGCTGCACCGGTGCCAGCAATTCGGCGCCGCCGGCGCGCAAGCGCGCCATACCGCCGTCGCTCAGGCCGAGCCTGGTGGCATCAAGCGGGTTGACCAGCAAGGTGCAGCGCTGCGGGCCTTTGGCCAGCACCGGCAAGTTGTGCATCCAGCTGTTGCCGGAGCGCATATCGCGTCTGCCGATCAGCAGCATGCCTTCAACCGGCTGCTGCAATGCTTCTTCGACATGAGCCAGATCAGCCAGCAGCAGGGCGGGCGCCAGTTCGATGCGAGCCGAAGGCGTGCGCAGCAGCTCGGGGATCCTTGGCTGCAGCGCGCCGAGGTCGATGCCGCCGGCAGCGGCCTTGACCTCAGCCAGCGTCAGCCCGTAAGGCCCGCTGCGCAGCGCCAGATCGATCAAGCGCTCGGGACCGCTGCCGAGCGTGGCCAGCAATTCCGCTGGCTGCGCTCCGGTGATGCGCTGCACTTCCGCGTCGTCCAACGCTCTCACATCGACATCGAGTCCCTTGCCTTCAACCAGCGCAGCCAGGCGCAGCAACGTTTGCCATTCTTCCGGATGGTCCGCTGGTTTGGCGAACACCGGTGCGCTGAAACGCGCATGGTTGCGGTGAGAAAGCTGCGGGAAGGCGACGTCGAAATGTGCCTCCTCCAAAGGCGACAGCCCGGGCAGGATCACATCCGCATGGCGGCTTGTTTCATTCACATAGATGTCCAGGCTCAGCATGAAGGAGAGCCCTTCCAGCGCTGCAGCAATGCGCTGGCCGTTCGGCGTCGACAGGACCGGATTGGCCGCGATGCAGATGACTGCCTTGACCTGGCCGGCTCCGGGCGTTTCGATTTCCTCGGCCAGGCAGGTGATCGGGAATTCACCGAAAACTTCGGGCGCGCCTGAGACCCGGCTGCGGCGCCTGCCGGTCGAGATACCCCGGCCGCGGCCCGGCTTGCCATGGGTGTTGGCGGCAAAGGCGGCAGCCTTGGGGAACATCGCGCCACCCTCGGTATCAAGATGTCCGGTGAGGACGTTCAGCACATCGATCAACCAGCTGTTCAAACTGCCAAAGCGCTGCGTGCAGGTGCCGATGCGGCCATAGACGGCGGCGCGTCCGGCCGCGGCCAGTTCGCGCGCCAACTGCCGCTGCGCCGGCGCAGAGATACCGCAGCCGGCAGCCATGCGCTCCGGGGCAAAGGGCAGCATGGCGCTGCGCAACTCCTCCAGACCGTTGACATGCTCGGCCAGCCGCCCAAGGCGGACCAGCCCCTCGTCGAACAACGTATGCACCAGGCCCAGCAGCAAAAAGACATCACCGCCGGGCTTGATCGGCAGATGCTGATCAGCATGTGCTGCGGTCTCGGTGCGGC
>CANFIC010000213.1 GCA_947446685.1 Burkholderiales bacterium | reverse complement strand
GCACCTTCACTGTCGCCGCTGTGAACTGCTCGGGTGCCAAGGGGCCGTCGGTGCGCAAAATCCGCGTCAGGGCGGCGGCGTCGAGCCATTCGAGCGCCACTTGCTGGAAGGCCTGGTCAAAGGCTTCGAAGCTGTCGTCGGCCAGGGTACAGCCTGCGGCCATCGAATGACCGCCGAATTTCTTCAGCACCTGCGGGTGGCGCTTGGCGACCAGGTCGAGCGCATCGCGCAGGTGGAAGCCCGGGATCGAACGCCCCGATCCTTTCAATTGACCATCGGCGCCACGGGCGAAAACAAAGGTCGGGCGGTGCACCAAGTCCTTTAAGCGCGAAGCGATGATGCCGACCACGCCTTCGTGGAAATCGGCTTCAAAAATCGCCAAGGCCGGCGGCGGCTCGCCAAGCAGGCCGTGGTTCTGCAGCAGCCTTTCGAGCTGGGCTTGGGCCTGATCGCGCATATCGGCTTCGATCACGCGGCGCTGCCGGTTGATGGCGTCGAGTTGGCCGGCCAGCTCCAGCGCGCGCGTTCGGTCGTCGGTCAGCAGACATTCGATGCCCAGGGTCATGTCCGACAGTCGCCCGGCTGCATTGATGCGCGGCCCGAGCGCAAAGCCCAGATCGAATGCATTGGCCTTGCCGGCATCGCGCCCGGCGGCGCTGAACAAAGCCGCCACACCGGCCTGACCGCGCCCGGCGCGCATGCGCTTGAGACCTTGTGCGACCAGTCTGCGGTTGTTGGCGTCGAGTTTGACCACATCGGCGACCGTGCCGAGTGCGACCAGGTCGAGCAGCAGATCGAGTTTGGGCTGATTTGCCGCGTCGAAGCGGCCGCGCTCGCGCAACTCGCTACGCAAGGCCAGCAGCACGTAAAAAGCCACGCCGACCCCGGCCAGGTTCTTGCTCCCGAAATCGCAGCCTGGCTGGTTCGGGTTGACGATCGCGTCGGCATCGGGCAGTTTGATGACCCCGTCGATCAAGGCCGGCAGATGATGGTCGGTCACCAGCACCTTCAGGCCCAGGGCCTTGGCATGGGCGACGCCCTCCAGGCTGGCGATGCCGTTGTCGACCGTCATCAGCAGATCGGGGCGCTGCGGCAAGGCCAGTTCGACGATTGCCGGCGTCAGGCCATAGCCATGGATGACGCGGTCGGGCACCACATAGCCGAGGTTGGCGACTTTGGCGCCCAGCATCACCAGGCCGCGCAGCGCCACCGTGCAGGCTGTGGCGCCGTCGCAGTCATAGTCGGCGACGATGCAGATCCTGGCTTCGGTCTCGATCGCGTCGGCCAGCAAAGTCGCCGCTGCGGTGATGCCTTTCAGGCCCTGCGGCGGCAGCAGCCTAGCCAGGCCATCGTCAAGCTCGTCGATCGAGCGAATGCCGCGGGCTGCGAAAAGCCTGGCCAGCAGCGGCGCCACGCCGGCTTGTTCCAAAGCCCAGGTGGCGCGTGGCGGGGCGTCGCGGGGCAAGAGTTGTGGGTTACTCACAAGCCCCCCAGAATCTTGCCGGCATCGGCGTTGGGTGTCGACAGTTTTTGCCACAAGCGCTGCCAAACGCTGCGCTGCGGCATCGAATATGTCTGGGCAAAGCGTTCGCCGCAGAGCGTCAGTTGTACGGCTTCTCCGGCTTGCGCTTTTGTCAGCGTCTGCGCCACCAGGCCGGCGTCCAGCTGCGCCCAAGCCATGGCCCAAGCCGGCCAGTCGCCGGCCAGCAGCGGCGCGCGCAGGCTCGCGTCGATCGTCAGTCCCTCGGGCAGTGAACCCTGTCCCAGCATAGAGCCGCAGCCGCTGATCCAGACCGAATTGAGCAGCAACTTGCCGGCGGCTTCGCGAGCTTCGTGCAATGGATGCTGGTGCAACAGCATCTGCACTTCGTTTTGAAGCCGGCGCAGCAAGCGATCTTCAGGCATCCAGGGCACGACATTGCGCGACACCACCCGGTCGAGGCTGGCAAGCTCGACCCCGGCCAGGTCGGGATGGGCGATCAACCATTGATAGGGCGAGACCCAATGGCAAGCCCAGCCCTCGGCCTGTGGCCAGAGCAAACCCAGCGCAGCAAAGAAAGCTTGCGAAGCCAGGTCGTCCAGGGCCAGCGCTTCGGGTGGCAAGGCGCTGATCTGGTCGCCGCCAACCGATAGATGGAGCGGTGTCAGCAATGCCCAGCTCAGGCTTGCATCGAGGCCCTGTGACTGCGCCAGCCAGGCTGCCGTGGGCACAGGCGCTGTCGCCGCGCCGCGCAACGAGGCCAGGGCCAGCTCGTAGGGGGTATTCAGGCTATCCTCATCGCTGCCCAGGCGCCGGCCGCTGGGTTCCAAGCTGCCGAGCAACTGGCTCAAATGCGGCAGCGACAACTCGCCCAAGGTATGGGCGCTGGCCGGGCCGACGGCGCTGGCATGAGGAATCATCAGATGCATGGCCTGATTATCGAGGTCTCAAAGGCGGAAGCATTTGGCGCTATCCGGCTTGTCGTCATAAAACCGACATTTCAGCTGCATAGAATCGCGCGATGATGATCCCGGATGTACCGACTGTTCCTGTCCTGCCGCTGACCTTGCTGAACCGTGAGCAGGCGATCCTCGAGTTCAACCGGCGCGTGCTAGCGCAGGCTGAGAGGCACGATCTACCCTTGCTCGAGCGGCTGCGCTATATCTGCATCGTTTCTTCGAATCTCGACGAGTTCTTTGAAGTGCGTTTTGCTGACATGCTCGACGCGGCATCCGACCCTGGTGATAGCGTGACCCGGCATGACATTGAGCGCGTCGGCCGCGCTGCCCATGCGCTGATCGACCAGCAATACGCGATCTTCAATGAGCAGTTGACCCCGGCGCTGGCCGCTCATTCGATCATCGTGCTCAATCATGCCGACCGCAATGCGGCGCAGCGCCGCTGGGTGGCCAAGTTTTTCGACCGCGAAGTCCGGCCGCTGTTGGTGCCGGTGGGACTTGATCCGGCCCATCCGTTCCCGCAGGTTGCCAACAAATCGCTGCATTTCATCGCCCGCCTGTCAGGCAAGGACGCCTTCGGCCGCGACAACCGCATCGCGATCGTCAAGGTACCGCGGGTGTTGCCGCGGGTGATTAAGTTGCCGCCGGCGATCAGCGATGGCAAGCAGATTTTTGTGTTGCTCACCAGCGTGATCCGGGCCCATCTGGAGTCGCTGTTCACTGGCCGCAAAGTCGAGGCCTTTTCACAGTTCCGCGTCACCCGCGATTCGGACCTGGAAGTCGACGAAGAAGAAATCGCCAATTTGCGCCATGCTTTGCGCTCGGGCCTGACGACCCGGCATTTCGGCCGCGCCTTGCGGCTCGAAGTGGTCAATACCTGCCCGACCGAGCTGGCTGATTTTCTGCTCGAGCAGTTCGACCTGCCGGCCGCTGCGCTGTACCGTGTCAACGGGCCGGTGAATCTGGGTCGCTTGAATGAATTG
Source organism: Burkholderiales bacterium (assembly GCA_947446685.1). Lineage (GTDB taxonomy): Bacteria > Pseudomonadota > Gammaproteobacteria > Burkholderiales > Burkholderiaceae_C > Paucibacter_A. The sequence continues at coordinate 3,102 of CANFIC010000213.1, read as the reverse complement.
ATCGACCAGACCGATGCGCCCGGCTTGCGCTTTGTTCACCATGAGCCGGTCTGGCCGAAGCAGTTGCCGCGCCAGAAGTCGATCTTTGACCGCTTGCGCAAGGGCGATGTGCTGCTGCACCATCCGTTCGAGAGTTTCGAGCCGGTTGTGCAGTTCCTGCGTGAAGCGGTAGAAGATCCGGCCGTGCTGGCGATCAAGCAGACGATCTACCGCACCGGCGGGCAATCAGTCTTGATGGACTTGCTGATCGAGGCGGCTCGGCGCGGCAAAGAGGTGATGGTCGTCGTCGAGCTGAAGGCGCGCTTTGACGAGGAGGCCAATATCAACTGGGCCGAGCGTCTGGAAGCCGTCGGCGCACAGGTGGTTTACGGCATCGTCGGCATGAAGACCCATGCCAAGATGCTGCTGGTGACAAGGCGCGAGCCGCAGCGCAACAACCGAAGCAAATTCTTGCTCAAACGCTATTGCCATTTTTCTACTGGCAATTACCACCCGAAGACGGCCAGGCTCTATACCGACCTCGGCTATATGACGGCGGACGCCAATCTGACCGCCGATGCCGATATGGTGTTTCGCCAACTGGCCTCGCTGGGCGCGACCAAGACGCCGCGTCGTTTGCTGCTGGCGCCATTCAATCTGCATTCGCGCATGGTTGAGTTTCTGGGTCAGGTCGAACAGGCTGCGCGCGAAGGCTTGCCGGCACGCATCGTCCTGAAGATCAACGCGCTGACTGATGCGGCGCTGATCAACGGCATTCTGAAGGCGGGCCAGGCCGGTGCCAAGGTCGATCTGATCGTGCGCGGCGCCTGCATGCTGCCGCCCGGTTTGCCGGGGGTCAGTGAAAACATTGTGGTGCGTTCGGTGGTCGGCCGCTTTCTAGAGCATTCACGCATTTGCTATTTCCGCTGGGGTCCTGGTGATGAGGACGAAGCGCTCTATTTGTCGAGTGCCGACTGGATGAGCCGCAATATGTTCCGCCGCATCGAAGTCGCCTGGCCGGTGCTCGACGCCAAGCTGCGCCAGCGCGTCATCGACGAGGCCTTGCAGCCTTATCTGTATGACCAACTGGACGCCTGGCAACTTGGACCTGATGGGCATTCGACGCGTATCGCCGAGCAGGGTATCAGCGCGCAGCAGGCGCTTGTCCGGCGCTTTCAAGGCGACTGAAACATGGACCTGATTCTCTGGCGTCATGCCGAAGCCGAAGCGGAGCGGGAAGGCGAAACAGATCTCGATCGGGACTTGACGACCAAAGGCACACGCCAGGCCAAACGCATGGCGCATTGGCTGAATCAGCGACTGGCCGCGAGCACCAAGGTGCTGGTCAGTCCGGCGCTGCGGACTCGTAGTACGGCGCAAGCCTTGGGGCGGAAGTTCCGCGTGATGCCAACCCTGGGTCCGGACGCCGGCATCGACGATCTGCTGTTGGCGGCGCGCTGGCCGAGTTCAGCCGTGCCGGTGCTGCTGGTCGGGCATCAGCCCACCCTGGGCCTGCTTGCCGCGCATTTGCTGGCGCAAGTCGACCAGCCTTGGGCGATCAAGAAGGGTGGGGTCTGGTGGCTGCGCCAGCGCGATGATTCTGGCGAATTGTTCGTCCAAGCAGTGCAAAGCCCCGACTCTCTTTGAGAGGGCTCAGGCGAAGCCCAGTTCCATCGCCCCGCTGCGCGTCCAGGCGGCGGCCTCTTCCTGCAGCAGGAATTGGGTGCGTGGATTGGCACTCACCCAGGCCTTGGGCAGCGTCAGCAGGACCTTGTGGCCTTGCCGGCTCAGCTTCAATGCCTTGGCGTCGACTGCGCCGCGGGCATGGCATTTGATCACTGCCAGGCGCAAGCTCAGTAGCTGCCACAGCATGCCGTCATCTGCCATCTGCGACTCGAGCTTGCGCAAGCTGCCGCGCTGACCCAGGGCCAGATTACCCAGGCGTTTGAGCTGATTCTGGGAGAAACCGGCCGCATCCACATGGGCCAGCAAATAGGCGCTATGGCGGTGATGGTCATGGTGCGACACCATCATGCCGATCTCGTGCAGGGCCGCAGCCCAAGCCAGCTCGCGCTGTCGTTCGCGCGGCGGCTTGGTCACCAGCTGCTTGTGGATTTTCAAGGCCACTTCCTGCACCCGGTTGGCTTGAATCAGGTCAACGTCAAAGCGCTGCTGCAAAGCGGCGACTGAAGCATCGCGCATATCGGCAGGGACGCTGCCATCAGACGCGCAATCGATCGCCAAGCGCTCTTCCAGATCGAAGATCACACCCTGACGCAAAGCACCCTTGGCGGGCAGCAACTCTTCGATGCCGAACTGGGTCAGCAAGGTGTAGAGGATGCACAAACCGCCGCCAACGACCGCCCGCCTGTCATCCCGGAGTCCGGGCAGCTTGAGCTGGTCGACGCTACCCGCAGCAATGCATTGTTCGATACACCAGCGCAGACCTGCTGGTGTGATCCGGCCGTCGCTGATGCCGCTGCCGACGAGGATTTGCGAGACTGCGCCCACCGTGCCCGAGGAGCCGAGAGCCTGCTGCCACAAGGCCGGCTTGAAAAGCGTCAGCGCTTCTTCAAGCTCGGCGCCTGCCGCTACCTGTGCGGCGCGGAAGGCGCTTGGGGTGAACAGGCCATCTGGAAAGAAGCGCATCGACAGGCTGACGCTGCCGACCTGGAACGACTCGGTCGTCACTGGCTTGAGACCCTGGCCGAGAATCATTTCGGTCGAGCGGCCACCGATGTCGATCACCAGGCGCGGCGGCTTGGCCGGCTGCAAACGCGCCACGCCTGCAAAAATCAAGCGCGCTTCTTCCCGGCCCGAAATCACCTCGATCGGAAACCCCAGCGCCTCCTGCGCCAGCGCCAGAAAGGCGTTGCGGTTGCGCGCCTCACGCAGCGTCTGTGTGGCCACGGCGCGCACCTGGGCCGGCGCGAAGCCTTCCATGCGCAGGGCGAAACGGCGCAGGCAGTCGAGCCCACGCAGCATTGCGGCTTCGGTCAACATGCCGTCGGCGTCGAGCCCGGCGCCGAGTCTGACGGTTTCCTTCAGGTAGACCAGGCGTTTGTACTGGCCGGCTTGCATCTGGGCGATTTCGAGGCGGAAGCTGTTCGAACCCATGTCGAT
>CANFIC010000212.1 GCA_947446685.1 Burkholderiales bacterium | reverse complement strand
TCTCTTTCGATCTTGGAGAGCTAGTAGCTCTCTTTCGATCTTGGAGAGCTAGTAGCCTTCTTTTGCTATTGGAGCTAGTAGCCTTCTTTCGATCTTGAAGGCCTTCTTTCAAGAAAGAGCCAGCAGCCTCAAACCAACCCCAACCCACCCAGCAAGCCACCCGCCAGCACGATCCAGACCAGACTGATCCTGGTCTTCATGGTCAAGGCCAGCGTTGCGGCGATCAGGGCGAGTGATGTCAGCCGATGCTCCGGGGCGCTGACATAGGGTTCGGCCAGCAGCCAGCCGGTGGCCAGGAAGAGCCCGACCGTTAAGGGTGCCATCCCTGCCGTGAAGGCGCGCACGCCGATGCTTTCCCGGTTGGTCCTGGCCCACCTTGTCGCCATCATCACCACGATGGTCGAGGGCAACATGATGCCCGCCATGGCAGCGAGGGCACCGTTCAGTCCGGCGATATTCCATCCCAGCACAGCGACGAAAAGCACGTTTGGGCCGGGGGCGGCTTGGGCCAGCGCGATTGAACTGGTGAACTGCGTGTCGCTGAGCCAATGGGCCTGCCCGACGATAAAACGGTGCATTTCAGGGGCTGCAGTGATCGCACCGCCGACGCACAGCAGTGACAGCATCAAGAAGTGCAGGAATAGGCTCAATAAATCGGCATTCATCAGCGCAAGCCCCGCCAAGCCATTGCCATGCCGAGGCCGCCCAATCCCAGCACCAGCATCGGCAATGGCATATGGAAGCGGACGATCGCGATGATGGTCAAACCGCTCAAGACCAGCGCGACATTGCGTCCGACCGGGTTGCGCTGGAATGTCGGGATCAGTTTCAGGGCAGTGGCAATGATCAAGCCTGCAGACACCGCTCCCATGCCGCGCAAGGCGTTGACGACGACCGGATGCGAGGCCAGCTGGCCGTAAGCTGCAGCCAGGCCGATGATGACCAGGAACGGCATGACCAGCATGCCTGCCAGGGCCACCAGCGCGCCGCGCAGACCGAAATACCGGTCGCCTATCATCAAGGCCAGATTGACCACATTGGGCCCGGGCAGCACCTGGGCGATGGCCAGGGTTTCGACGAACTCGTCGCGACTCAGCCAACCAAGACGCTCCACCAGTTCGCGCTGCGAGATCGCCAGTACGCCGCCAAAGCCCTGGACCGCCAGTCGGTTGAAAGCCAGGTACAGGTCCAGGAGGGAAGCAGGTCTAGCCCTCGCCTCGCTCACCGATGAACTTTCAATGCGTCCGGATTGACCAGATTGGTCGGCTGGCCCTTGATGAAGTTCAGCACATTGTCAAACGCCGCATCGAAATATCGTTCATAGCCATCCTGTTCAACATAGCCAATATGCGGCGTGCAGACCGCATTCTCGAGTCGCAGCAGGGGATGACCTTGCAGGATCGGTTCGGTGTCAAACACATCGATCGCCGCCATGCCAGGTCGACCGCGGTTCAGGGCTGACACCAGTGCGCCGTCGGCAATCAGTTCGGCACGCGAGGTGTTGACGAACAGCGAAGTTGCTTGCATCAAGGTCAGGTCTTCGAGCGTGATCAGGCCGCGGTTGCTGTCGGTCAGGCGCAAATGCAGACTCAGCACATCACTGCTTTCGAACAGGGTTTCACGGCTGGATGCGGCGGTGTAGCCATCGGCGAGTGCGCGCAGTCTTGAGGCTTCGCTGCCCCAGATCTGCACCTGCATTCCGAACGCACGGCCGTAACCGGCCACCAGTTGGCCAACGCGGCCATAGCCCCAGATTCCCAGTTTCTTCCCGCGCAACACCATGCCAACGCCAAAATTCGATGGCATTGACGCAGCCTTCAACCCCGATTGCTGCCAGGCACCATGTTTGAGATTGCCGATATATTGGGGTAGGCGGCGCATCGACGCCATGATCAAGGCCCATGTCAGCTCGGCCGGCGCGACCGGCGAGCCTTCACCTTCGGCCACGGCAATGCCCAGCCTTGTGCAGGTTTCAACGTCGATATGGCTGCCGACCTTGCCGGTCTGCACGATCAACTTGAGTTTGGGCAGTTTCTCGAGCAACTGGCGATTGAAATGAGTTCGTTCACGGATCAGCACCAGCACTTCGGCGTCGCGCAGACGCACGGACAACTGGCCATTGCCTTTGACCGAATTGGTGAACACCTTGGCATTCAACGGGCCGAGCTTGGCCGCGCAACGCAGTTTTCTGACCGCGTCCTGATAGTCGTCGAGAATGATGATGTTCATGGCCTGCGCATTTTGCCTTGCACCGAAGCGTAAATTCAGCGGGTTTGTTAATTCAGCAAGACTTTGCTGGCCGATTACCTCAGCTTCAATGGGGCGGACCCCGAAACTGCAGTTCCGATCAGCTTTCGCTTGGCTTGTCTTGCGCTGAATTCGGCCCGCGCTCCTGCAGCGCCGTGACGGCATGCTTGATGTCGTCGGGTGACCAGAACAGCCAGCCCTTGCCGGTGATCAGTTCTCGTATCGCTTCGCTTTGCCCCTGGTTGACTTTGCCAGCCGCCAGCCCGAGGCGGATTTTCGTCTCGGCATCGGCCATGCCTGCGGCGATCAAGTCCTGCAGCAAGCGCGACAGGACGATCTCGCGGTAGCGTTGTGAAGTGAAGAGCTTGAAGCGGCCTGCCGGAACGTCATGCTCTTCCTGCAGTTGCGCCAGCTTGGCACCAGGTGAATCTGCATAGGATTTCGCTTCGAGCACCAGCAACTCGTTGCGTCCGAAATGCAGGGCCAGCAGGTCGATCTCGGGCTTGGGCAGTGACTGCTTGCCGATCTGGCCTTTTTCTTCCCGGGTCACGTTGACCTTGAATGACTTGCGGATCCAGTAGCCCTGCGTTTCAAGCAGTTTGGCTACCGTGGCCTGGAATTGATCAATCGGGGCTGCGATCAGGGCCATCAGGCGGCTTTCACCGGAATGGTCTTGGTCAAGCCCTGCGCAATGCGCTCACGCCATTCAGCCGGACCGGTGGTGTGAATGCTGGTGCCGGCGGCATCGACCGCCACAGTGACCGGCATGTCGACCACGTCGAATTCGTAGATTGCCTCCATGCCCAGGTCGGCAAAGCCGATCACCGGGGCCGATTTGATGGCCTTGGACACCAGATAAGCCGCGCCGCCAACAGCCATCAGATAGACCGCCTTGTTGTCCTTGATCGCATCAATGGCAATCGGCCCGCGCTCTGATTTGCCGATCATCCCGATCAGACCGGTCTGTTCCAGCATCATGCGGGTCAGGCTGTCCATGCGGGTCGATGTCGTCGGGCCGGCTGGGCCGACCACTTCATCGCGCACCGGGTCGACCGGGCCCACGTAGTAGATGACGCGGTTGGTGAAATCGACCGGCAATGGCTCGCCCTTGGCCAGCATCTGCGAGATGCGCTTGTGCGCGGCATCCCGGCCAGTCAGCATCTTGCCGCTCAGCAGCAAGGTGTCGCCGGCCTTCCAGTTGGCGATCTCATCCTTGGTCAAGCGGTTCAGATCTACCTGGCGGCTCTTGTTGTAATCGGGCGCCCATTGCACATCAGGCCAGAGGTCGAGGCTCGGTGCTTCGAGGTAGCTCGGCCCCGAGCCATCGAGGACGAAATGCGCGTGGCGCGTGGCCGCGCAGTTGGGAATCATCGCCACCGGTTTGGACGCTGCATGGGTCGGGTAGGTCTTGATCTTGACGTCGAGCACGGTGGTCAGGCCGCCCAGGCCCTGCGCGCCGATGCCCAAGGCATTGATCTTCTGGTACAGCTCGATGCGCAATTCCTCGAGCTTGTTGTTCGGCCCGCGCGCCAGCAGGTCGAACATGTCGATGTCATCCATCAGCGACTCTTTGGCCATCAGCATGGCTTTTTCAGCCGTGCCGCCAACGCCCAGGCCGAGCATGCCCGGCGGGCACCAGCCTGCGCCCATATCGGGCACGGTCTTGAGCACCCAATCGACCAGCGAGTCATTCGGATTCATCATCACGAATTTGGCTTTGTTCTCCGAGCCGCCACCCTTGGCCGCAACCATCACGTCGATCTTGTTGCCCGGCACCATGCTGACGCTGACGACGGCTGGCGTGTTGTCGCCGGTGTTCTTGCGTTCGAAAATCGGGTCGCTCAGGATCGACGCGCGCAGCTTGTTGTCGGGGTCGTTGTAGGCGCGCCGTACGCCCTCATTGATGGCGTCGTCGAGCGAGCCGGCAAAGCCTTCCAGGCGCACATCCATGCCGATCTTGAGAAAGACATTGACGATGCCGGTGTCCTGGCAGAGCGGCCGGCGCCCTTCGGCACACATCTTCGAATTGGTGAGGATTTGCGCGATTGCATCCTTGGCTGCAGGGCTTTGTTCCTGCTTGTAAGCGCGCGCCAGATGGGCGATGAAGTCAGCCGGGTGGTAGTAGCTGATGTACTGCAATGCAGCAGCAATGCTGTCGACGAGGTCGGCGCAACGAATGACGGTCGTGCTCATGGGCAGGTCCAGGTGAGTGTTAGCGCGGATTACGCAGACCCTGGAGTTTACCGAAACCGGGCCAGCCCTAGGCTGACAAATCTCCGGCCGGCCCCGCCTCAAGCGATCGGGTCAGGGCTCAGACCAGCCCTTGTTTGCTGGCCAGTACGGCAGCCTCGGCGCGGCTCGATACGTTGAGCTTCTTGTAGATCGACTTGATATGGTCATTCACCGTGAACCATTTGATGCCCATCAGGTTGGCGATTTCCTTGATGGTGAAGCCCTTGCTGAGGTAGGTCAGGACCTCGTTTTCCCTCGGCGTCAAGCGCTCCCATTCGGGTGGCGGATCAAGCACGACGCCGCGGCCGGGGCTGAATTGAGCCGAGGACGAGAGGCTGCCAAAGCCTGAATGCGAAGTCATGGTGGCCTTGCTGACCGGCGCCGGCGGCCGGAAATGCGCCAGCAGGCGGCGCGCAATCGCTGGTGACAAGGGCGGCTGCCCGCGCACGATGCGCTGCAACTCTTCGACCAAGACTTCGAAGCGGTCTTCCTTCAGTAAATAGCCGTCAGCCCCACATTGCAGCGCAGGGAATAAATGGTCGTCATCCGAATAAAGCGTGGTGACGATTTTCATTGAAGGGGAGCCGGTCATTTCTGACAGAAACTCCATGCCGTTGCCGTCCGGCAGTTCCAAGTCGACCAGAATCAGCTTGAAGTGACCATCCGGGCCGGATGATGACTGTTTGGCAACATGGCGACGCGCAGTTTCCAGATCACCCGCCTCGCTGATTTCCAGCGAGTCGCTGAAGCTCTCACGAACAACCCGGCACAAAAAGCTGCGGGCAACCGGGTTGTCTTCAATGATCAGTACTTTGACGGCCATGGTGTGATTTTTTTGGAGAAATGCTGGCTCAGCACGGCCGGATTTTCTCCTCTTTACTGCTCGCTCGACCCCCTCAACTGCGCCCGCCTGTTGCCAGGATGCTGCGCGACAAGCTAGGGGTTGCTCAGCACCACTTTGCCGACTACCTGCCGGCTGGCCATGCGCTCGAACGCCTGCGGCAACTGCGTCATCGGCAGTCTGGCGTCGAGTACCGGGCGAATTTTCCCTTCCAGATACCAACGAGCCAGTTGGCCCAGCATCTCGGCATTGCGGCGCGGCTCGCGTTTGGCGAAATCGCCCCAGAACACCCCGACCAGGGACGCACCCTTCAGCAGCAGCAGATTCAAGGGCAGGGCAGGGATCTGGCCCTGGGCAAAGCCGATCACCAGATAACGGCCGCGCCAGGCAATCGAGCGGAAAGCCGGTTCGGCCAGGTCGCCGCCGACCGGGTCGTAAATCACATCCGGGCCTTTGCCGCCGGTCAGCGCCTTGAGCTCATCGCGCAGCTTGCCATTCGAATAATTGATGGCCGCGTCGGCACCGATTTCCAGGCAGCGCGCGCATTTTTCGTCCGAAGAGGCGGCGGCGATCACCCTGGCGCCAGCGGCTTTGGCGATCTGGATGGCCGCGGTCCCGACACCGCCGGCGGCACCCAATATCAGCACGGTCTCGCCAGCCTGCAGCGCAGCGCGGTCGATCAAGGCATGGTGACCGGTTGCATAGGTGCAGATGAAAGCCGCTGCGTCCTCGAAAGCGAATCCTGCCGGCAGCGGCAGCGCCACATTGGCTGGAATGCAGGCGTGGGTGGAGAAACCGCCCGTGCCGGCAAAAGCGGCGACTGCGTCCCCTGGTTTGAACCCCTTGACGCCCTCGCCAACCGCTTCGACCACGCCTGCGAACTCGGTCCCCGGCACAAAGGGCAGGGGCGGTTTCATCTGGTACTTGTTCTGGATGATCAGCAGGTCGGGGAAATTCAGGCTGGCGGCCTTGATGGCGACCAGAATCTCTCCGGCTGCCGGCGCCGGTGTCGGCAGTTCTTTCCATTGCAGCGCATCGACGCCGGTCGGATTTTCGCAAAGCCATGCTTTCATTGAGGTTTCCTTCGGTGCTGGGATGCTGATGAGCGGTGAATATACGGCGGGATGATAGGTAATGCGGGTTTGCTGCCGGGTCGCCCAGGGATGCTCTGCATAACTCAACGCGAGCGGGTGCGGTGCGGATCGGGATGGGATGCAAGGCG
>CANFIC010000211.1 GCA_947446685.1 Burkholderiales bacterium | reverse complement strand
TCGCCGCCAGCACGGCGTCGATGATGGCTTCGAGTCCGGATTGATCGCTGATCTGCTTGAGCCCCATCGACTCGATCAACTGATCGACATCCGTCGCGCTGCCGATCCAAAGCGCGTCAAAGACCTGGCGCGCGCCGTTGTTCGAGATCGTGCCGTCGCTGATGCGGGCGATCAGCGCTGCCAGCGTCGCAGCGTCAACCGGGCTGGCGCTCAGGTTGCGGTCTTCGCTGTTCAAGCGGCGCGATATATCGCCCATCAACCAGTTGGCCACCAGCTTCGGCTGCGCGCAGGCCATCGCTGCGGTCTCGAAAAAGCGCCCGAAGTCCTTGCTTTGCGTCATCATCGCCGCGTCATAAGCGGGCAGGCCGAACTGGCTCTGGAAGCGCTTGGCCATCGGTTCAGGCAATTCAGGCATCTCTGTCCGCACGCGCTCGACCCAGTCCTGCGCGATCACCAGCGGCGGCAGATCGGGGTCAGGAAAATAGCGGTAATCGGCAGCGTCTTCCTTGCTGCGCATCGCCCTGGTCTCGCCGCTGCCACCATTCGCATCGGGGTTGAACAAGACGGTCGCCTGGTTGATCGCCCGGCCATCCTCAAGCTCGTCGATCTGCCAGTTCACTTCATAGTCGACCGCCTGCAGGATGTAGCGGAAGCTGTTCAGGTTTTTTACTTCACGCCTTGTGCCATAAGGCTCGCCGGGACGGCGCACCGAAATATTGACATCGCAGCGGAACGAGCCTTCGGCCATATTGCCGTCACAGATTCCCAGCCAGACCACCAGCGCATGCAGGGTCCTGGCATAGGCTGCGGCTTCTTCGCCGCTGCGCATGTCGGGCTCGGAGACGATCTCCAGCAGCGGCGTGCCAGCCCGGTTCAGGTCGATGCCAGTCAGTCCGTGATAGTCGTCATGCAGGCTCTTGCCAGCGTCTTCTTCCAGATGGGCGCGCGTCAATTGCACGACATGCTTGACCGATGGTCCTGATCCCGATGCGACGAAGAATTCGAGCTTTCCGCCCTGTACGACCGGAATTTCGTACTGGCTGATCTGGTAACCCTTGGGCAGGTCCGGATAGAAGTAGTTCTTGCGCGCAAAGATCGACAAAGGGGCGATCTTCGCGCCGACGGCGAGGCCGAACATGATTGCGCGTTCGACCGCACCGCGGTTCAGCACCGGCAAGGTGCCGGGCAAGGCCAGATCGACCGGTGAAGCCTGCGTATTCGGCGCGGCGCCGAAGGCGGTCGACGAGCCGCTGAAGATCTTCGAAGCGGTCGACAGCTGAACATGGTTTTCCAGGCCGATGACGACCTCGTAGCCGCGGACTAATTTGCTCTGCATCATGGTCAGAATCCCTCCGGCTTGCGCAGGTGCCAGTCGGTCACCTGCTGCAAGGCATGGGCGGCATGCAGCAGCCGGCCCTCGCTGAAATAGTTGCCGAGCAATTGCAGCCCGACCGGCATGCCGTTCGCGCCGAAGCCGACCGGCACGCTCATGCCGGGCAGGCCGGCAAGCGAGCCGGGCAGGGTGAAGATGTCGGCCAGATAAGCCTTGACCGGATCATCAGCACCTTCGCCCGCCTTCCACGCCACCGTCGGCGCGACCGGTCCGGCGATCAGGTCGCATTGCTTGAAGCAAAGCTGGAAGTCGTCGGCGATCATGCGGCGCAACTTCTGCGCCTGCAGGTAATAGGCGTCGTAATAGCCATGGCTGAGTACATAGGCACCGATCATGATGCGGCGCTTGACCTCGGCGCCGAAACCTTCGGCGCGAGTCTTTTTGTACATGTCGAGCAGATCGTCGTACTGGGCTGCGCGGTGGCCGAACCTGACGCCGTCGAAGCGGCTCAGGTTCGAGCTGGCTTCTGCCGGCGCGATGATGTAATAAACAGGGATCGCCAGCTCGGTGCGCGGCAGGCTGACATCAACCAGCGTGGCGCCAAGTTTTTCAAGCTCGGCCAGACCGGCTCGCACGGCGCCATCGACATCAGCGGCCAAGGCTGCCGGGAAGAATTCGAGCGGCAGGCCGATGCGCAGGCCTTTCAAGGGCTGCGCCGCAGTCGCCCCATCCCGCGCTTGCAACATCTGGGCGTGGAAGTCCTGCGGTGGCTGTTGCACGCTGGTGGCATCGCGGGCATCGAAGCCGCTCATCGCAGACAAGAGCATCGCGCAGTCTTCGGCCGAGCGCGCCATCGGGCCGGCTTGGTCGAGGCTGGAAGCGAAAGCGATCATGCCGTAGCGCGAGCAAACGCCGTAGGTCGGCTTGATCCCGGTGATGCCGGTGAAGCTGGCCGGCTGGCGGATCGAGCCGCCGGTGTCGGTGCCGGTGGCGCCGGGTACCAAGCGGGCGGCGACTGCCGCTGCCGAGCCGCCTGAAGAGCCGCCTGGTACGCGGCTGCGGTCCCAAGGGTTCTGTACCGCTTGGTAAGCAGAATTTTCATTCGACGAACCCATCGCGAATTCGTCACAGTTGAGCTTGCCGAGCGACAGGGTACCCGCCTCGGACAGGCGTTCAACCACGGTCGCGTCAAACGGGCTGCGATAGCCACTCAGCATCTTCGAGCCGGCGGTGGTCGGCATGTCCTTGGTGACGAAGATGTCCTTGTGCGCCAGCGGCACGCCGAGCAGCGCAGCGCTCGAACCGGCGGCGCGGCGCAAGTCGGCCGCAGTGGCGGCAGCCAAGGCAAGCTCGGCATCGAGGTGCAAGAAGCAGCCCAGGCTGTCATGTTCTGCCACCCTGGCCAGCAGATGCTCGGTCAGCTCGAGGCTGGACACCTGACCCGCGGCCAGCGCTCGGCTCGATTCGGCCACACCAAGATCATGCAGCGCCTTCATTCAATCACCTTGGGAACCAGGAACAGGCCGTCTTCGACCGCCGGAGCACTGCGCTGATTCAGCTCGCGGGTCTGGATGTCTCCAGCCTCGGTGACCCGATCCTCGCGCAGGCGCAGCGTCACGTCCTGCACCGCCGACAGCGGCGTATAGAGCGGCTCGACCCCGCGGGTGTCGACCTTGCTCATCTGCTCGACGATGGAAAAAAACCCGTTCAATTGGGTCAGCAGCGCGGTCTGCTCGTCGCTGCGCAGTTCCAGCCGCGCCAGATGGGCGATGCGGCTTACGTCTTGTGGGGTCAGGGCCATTGAAAAATCAAGTCCGGAAAGGGTGCAGACAAAGCGGCGGTACGGCGTACAAAGGGTCTGCGCCAAGAGGAAAGAAGGGGGCGATCGGGTATTATCTATGGATATTTACCGATCAACAGGGTTGCGTGGCTGCGATGCCTCGCGGCTTTGCGGTAAGAATTGTTGACAAGTCGCAGTTGCCGGCCCGGCAGTGCAATCCAAAAACCGAACCCCATCAACGCGCCTGACCCCGGCGATCTTCAGCCCGATGGCGCGGATGTCAGGTGCCAGCGCTGTATCAAAACTATGTTTGCTTCTCTGCGCCGCTATTTTTCCACTGACCTTGCCATCGACCTCGGCACGGCCAATACGCTGATCTATGTCCGCGGCAAGGGCATCGTGCTCGATGAGCCTTCGGTCGTCGCGATCCGCCATGAAGGCGGGCCGCATGGCAAGAAGACCATCCAGGCCGTCGGCCGCGAGGCCAAGGCGATGCTCGGCAAGGTGCCCGGCAATATCGAAGCGATCCGCCCGATGAAGGATGGCGTGATCGCCGACTTCACTGTTACCGAGCAGATGCTCAAGCAATTCATCAGGATGGTGCATGACTCGAAGATGTTGCGGCCCAGCCCGCGCATCATCATCTGCGTGCCCTGCGGTTCAACCCAGGTGGAGCGCCGCGCGATTCGCGAATCGGCACTCGGCGCCGGTGCCTCGCAGGTTTATCTGATTGAAGAGCCAATGGCGGCGGCGATCGGTGCCGGCCTGCCGGTCAGCGAAGCTTCGGGCTCGATGGTTGTCGACATCGGCGGCGGCACCACCGAAGTCGGCGTAATTTCGCTTGGCGGCATGGTTTACAAAGGTTCGGTACGGGTTGGCGGCGACAAGTTCGACGAGGCCATCATCAACTACATCCGTCGCAATTACGGCATGTTGATCGGCGAGCCGACGGCAGAGGCGATCAAGAAGAAGATCGGTTCGGCCTTCCCTGGATCCGAAGTCAAGGAAATGGAAGTCAAGGGCCGCAATTTGGCCGAAGGCGTGCCGCGCAGCTTCACCATCTCGAGCAATGAAATCCTTGAAGCGCTGACCGATCCGCTGAATCAAATCGTTTCGGCAGTCAAGAACGCTCTCGAGCAGACGCCACCCGAACTCGGTGCCGACATTGCCGAGCGCGGCATGATGCTGACCGGCGGCGGTGCGCTGTTGCGTGACCTCGACCGTTTGCTGGCTGAGGAAACAGGCTTGCCGGTGCTGGTGGCTGAAGAGCCGCTGACTTGCGTGGTGCGCGGATGCGGCATGGCGCTGGAACGCATGGAACGGCTCGGTTCGATCTTCACTTCAGAGTGACTTGCTTGATGCGCGAACGATGCGCGTCGGCCGGGTCGGGTTTATTTTTTCTGTAAAGCGACCAACTAGCTAGACCATGCCGCTTGGCACCATTGATCGCTCATCACAACCGGTATTCCGTCAAGGCCTTTCGGCACTGACAAAGCTGCTGTTCTGTGCAGCGCTGGCTATTTTCCTGATGGTCGCTGATGCGCGCTTCAAGCTGCTGGTTCCTGCGCGTGCGGTGATGGCGCTGATCTTGCATCCGGTGCAGCGCCTGCTGCTGAGTCCGGTCGATGGCTGGGAGGCCATCGGCGACCATTTGCGCGGTACCGAGCGGGCCATTGAGGCCGAAAGCAAAGCCCGCGAGCAGTTGGTGCGGCAGGCCGAACGGATGAGCCGCGCGGCTCAGTTGCAGGCTGAAAACGACCGCTTGCGTGCGCTGCTGGATTTGCGCCCGGCGCTGCAGGTGAATTCATTGGCCGCCGAAGTGCTTTACGAAGCCTCTGATCCCTATTCGCGGCGTGTCGTGATCGATCGCGGCCGCCACCACGGCGTGCAGCCGGGCTCTCCGGTCATCAATGATGCCGGCGTGCTGGGCCAAGTGACCAGGGTTTACGACCTGAGCGCCGAGGTCACGTTGCTGAACGACAAGGACGCGGCGATTCCTGTGCTCAACAGCCGGACACAGCAGCGCAATGCGGCCTATGGAAGCGTCGATGGCAGCGGCATGGAATTGCGTTTTCTGGCGGCCAATGCGGATATCAAGGTCGGCGATTTGCTTGCAACTTCTGGGCTCGACGGTGTTTATCCGGCCGGATTGCCGGTGGCGCGGGTCACGCTGGTTGAGCGCCGCGGCGGTACCAGTTTTGCCCATGTCCGGCTACAGCCGGTGGCGCAGGCTGACAGTGCGCGCCATGTGCTGGTGCTGCAACCGCAGGCGCTTTTTGAACAGCAGGCAGCCGCTGCCGCAGCACAGCCGGCTGCGCCGGGCTTGCGAAAGTCCGAATCGGGCGGCACCAAAGGAGTTCGCAAGTGATCATGCCGCGCGGCGCCGGGCAATTGCTGCTGCCCGCCAACCCTTTGTTCATCGGCTTGAGTCTGCTGCTGGCCTTGGTCGCTGACATGGTGCCGCTGGGTCGCCTTGTCGGTATGCCTGACTTCCTTTCGATCGTGCTGGTGTTCTGGGGCGTGTACCAGCCACGCCGGGTCGGTATCGTCTGGGCGTTCGCCATGGGCTTGGCGGTCGATGTGCATCATGGCGCGGTGCTGGGCCAGCATGCGCTGGCTTACAGCCTGCTCAGCTATGGCGCGATCGCCTTCCTGCATCGGCGTTTGCCTGGCTTCAGCCTAGGTGCCCAGGCCATGCATGTGCTGCCCTTGTTCGTCATGGCGCATCTCCTGTCATTGCTGGCAAGGCTGGTCGTCGGCGGCATGTGGCCGGGCTGGATGCTGTTGCTGGCGCCGCTGATCGAAGCCGCGCTCTGGCCGATCGCGACGATGCTCTTGCTGGCGCCGCAGCGCCGTGCGCCAGAACGCGATGCGTACCGGCCGTTGTAAGCAGCAAGATGACGGTCCTGAAAAACATCAAGCAGGAGCTCTCCAGCTTCCGGCTGCGCCTGCTGGCTGCTGCAGCCTTCGTGCTGTTCTGTTTGGCCTTGTTGTCGTTGCGGCTGATCTATTTGCAAATCTGGCAGCATGACAGTCTGTTCGAACGCGGTGAGTCGAATCGCGTCAGCGTCGTCCCGATCGTGCCCAACCGCGGCCTGATCAAGGATCGAAACGGCGTCGTTCTGGCAAGTAATTACTCGGCCTATACGCTCGAGGTCACACCCTCCAAGGTGCCCGAGCTGGAAGCGACCATCGACGCTCTGGCCCAGGTCGTGGACATCGCGCCGCGCGACCGGCGTCGCTTGAAACGCCTGATGGAAGAGAGCCGCAGCTTTGAGTCCTTCCCGATCCGCACCAAGCTGAGTGATGCCGAAGTGGCGCGCTTCACTGCCCAACGCTATCGCTTCCCTGGCGTCGACATCAAGGCAAGGTTGTTCCGCAACTATCCCTTGGGTGAAGTCGGCAGCCATCTGCTGGGTTATATCGGCCGCATCAATCAGGCCGAGAAGAAGGCCATGCAGGACTGGGAAGACGAGGATATTGCCAACTA
>CANFIC010000210.1 GCA_947446685.1 Burkholderiales bacterium | reverse complement strand
GCAACCGCGTCGGCTTTGTGTTCCAGCAATTCAATCTGGTCAATCGTCTGCCTGTCATCACCAACGTGCTGATCGGGCAGCTCTATCAAACTCCCTGGTGGCGCAGCCTGTTGATGCGCTTCACTGTCGAGCAGCGACAAAAAGCGCTGGAGGCACTCGCATCGGTAGGCATTGAGCAGACCGCCTGGCAACGCGCATCAACGCTCTCGGGCGGCCAACAGCAACGCGCAGCGCTGGCGCGGTGCCTAGTGCAAGGTGCGCGCCTAATTCTGGCTGATGAACCGATTGCATCGCTGGACCCGGAGTCTTCGCGCAAGGTGATGGAACTGCTCAAGGAAATGAACCAAAAACACGGATGCACGGTCCTGGTCTCGCTGCATCAGGTCGAGTTTGCGGTCCGTTATTGCCCTCGCACGATTGCGCTCCATGCAGGGCGCGTGGTGTACGACGGGCCCTCCTCGGCGCTGACCCCCGATTTGCTTGCTGAGCTTTACGGAAGCAGCGCGCGCGAATTCTTCACCACCAACCACACATCAAGCGAATCTTTACCCGTAGCGCTTCTTCCTTCAATCGGCGCTACTGCATTTGTCTGACACGCCCCCTTCCGCAACTTCTGAAAAGGAATTCACATGATCAAAAAAATGAAACTCATCCTGACGGCAATGGCGATTACTGCCTGCAGCGTTGCTGGCGCTGCCGAGATCAAGGAACTCAACTTCGGCATCATCGCCACCGAAAAAGCCGGCGCCATGAAACAAATGTGGGAGCCGTTCCTTGCCGATATGACCAAAGCCGTTGGCCTCAAAGTCAATGGTTTTTACGCCACCGACTACGCAGGCATCATTGAGGCACAGCGATTCAACAAGGTGCATATTGCGTGGTACGGAAACAAGGCCGCCATTGACGCGGTCGACCGCTCCAGCGGCGAAGTGTTCGCACAGTTTGTGGACCTGGACGGTACCCCTGGCTACTACTCATACCTGATCACGCACAAAGACTCGTCGATCAAAACGCTGGATCAGGTCTTGAAAAATGGCAAGGAATATACGTTTGGCATCGGTGACCCCTCCTCTACCTCCGGCACGCTGGTACCCAGCTACTACGTTTTCACCCTGAATAATCTGGATCCCAAGACCCACTTCAAGGTCATGCGCTCATCCAATCACGAGGGCAATTTCCTGGCAGTGCTCAACAAGCAAGTCGATCTCGCCACCAGCAACAGCGAGATGACCGAGAAGATGAAGGAAAAGTCGCCCGAGAAAATGGAACAGATTCGCATTCTCTGGACTTCACCGTTGATTCCTCGCGATCCGCTGGTGTGGCGCAAAGACCTGCCCTCAGACGTCAAGAAAAAGGTTCAGGACTTTGTAACCGGCTATGGCAAAGACGAGCGAGAGAAGGAAATTCTCAAGAATATGTACCGCCTGGCTGGTTTCAAAGCCTCGACCGATGCGCAACTGATCCCGATCCGTCAACTTGAACTTTTCAAGGACCGCAAGAAGGCCGAAGCTGATGAGAACATGAATGCCGCCGACAAGAAGGTCAAGCTCGACGAGATCGATGCCAAGCTTGCAGCGCTGGCCAAGCTGAAGTAGCCCGCTGACGCAATCAGGCGCCCTCTAATGACAATCAAGCCCACCATCAAAGACATTCCCCTTGCCCCGCCGGCGACAAGCCTTGGCACGCAGCTGGCCTGGGGTGTGTTGTTGATGTTGCTGATCTGGTCATGGAAGGGTGCCGATATGCGCCCAATGGCGCTGATTGAGGACTCGGCCAATATGGCCGTTTTTAGCAAGGAATTTTTTCCACCAAACTTTCATGAATGGCGCATTTACCTGAGTGAAATGATCATCACCATTCACATTGCCATTTGGGGCACTGTCTTGGCGATCGTCTGCGCTGTTCCTTTCGGCCTGCTTTGCGCCGAGAACATCGCGCCCGCCTGGGTCTATCAGCCGATGCGCCGCTTGATGGATTCCTTTCGCGCCATCAATGAAATGGTGTTTGCGATGTTGTTCATCGTCGCTGTGGGCCTGGGACCATTTGCGGGCGTGATGGCGCTGTGGATTCATACGACGGGCGTATTGGCCAAGCTGTTTGCCGAGGCGGTAGAGGCGATCGATCCGCGCCCCGTCGAGGGCGTGCGCGCCACCGGCGCCAACGCGCTGGAGGAAATCCTCTATGGCGTCATTCCGCAAGTGCTGCCACTGTGGATCTCGTATTCCCTCTACCGCTTCGAATCCAACGTTCGGTCTGCCTCTGTTGTCGGCATGGTCGGCGCGGGTGGCATTGGCGTTGTCCTGCACGAGTCAATCCGTGGTTTTGACTATGCGGAGACAGCTGCCATCCTTTTTATCATCATTGTTTCTGTCACCTTGATCGATGTCCTCTCGGCCCGCATTCGGCGCTGGAGCATTTGATCTCCTCAAATTACATCGCATGAAAACCCTAGAACTCAATGGCGTCAGCTACCGCTGGCCCGAACAGCCCGTCGTCGTTGTCTGTATCGACGGCGGTGACCCCGGCTACATCGAGCAGGGTTTGAAGGATGGCATCATTCCCAACGTCGCGCGCTTCATGCGCGAGGGATTTGCGGGTATCGCTGACGGTACCGTGCCCAGTTTCACCTGCCCCAACAACATGTCGCTCATTACCGGTGCGCCGCCTGCGGTGCACGGCATCTCGGGCAACTATTACCTGAATGAGCATGGCGATGCAGTGGTCATGACCGGACCGGAGCTGTTACGCAGCCGCACCATTCTGGCCACCTTTGCGGATGCAGGTGCCCGCGTGGTCTCGATCACCGCGAAAGACAAACTGCGTAAACAGCTCGGTAAGGATTTGGACCTCAGCCGAGGCAACATCAGTTTTTCTTCCGAGCTCGCGAGTCAATGCACCTTGGCTGAGAACGGCATTCAAAACGTCCTCGAACTGGTGGGCATGCCGCAACCCGACATGTACTCGATGGACCTTTCACTCTTGGTGCTTGAAGCGGGCATCAAACTGCTTGAACGTGACAAACCCGACCTGCTCTTCCTGTCATTGACCGACTACATCCAGCACAAGCACGCACCTGGCGACCCAGTGGCGAACACCTTTTACCAGCGTCTTGATGATGCGTTTGGTCGACTCGCTGCCCTGGGGGCGACGGTGGCCCTGACTGCTGACCATGGCATGAACGACAAATCAAATGCCGATGGCAGTCCCAAGGTGATTTACCTTCAAGACGTCCTGGACCAGGCGTTTGGTACTGGCACGACCAAGGTGATTTGCCCCATCACCGATGCATTTGTACGCCACCATGGCGCTCTGGGCGGATTTGTGAGGATCTGGATTCGCGACTCGCAAGTCTCGCCCGAAGCCATCATCGCAACGGTGCGCGACATTCCCGGGGTTGCCCTGGCGCTGAACCGGGAAGATGTCTGCCGTCAATTCGAATTGCCCGCAGACCGTGAAGGGGATGTGGCAGTCATTGCTGACGCTGGCACGGTCATTGGCGCGAGCCAATCCGATCACGATCTTTCCAACCTCGCAGACGCACGTCTGCGCAGCCACGGCGCAGTTGCCGAAGCCCGTGTGCCCTTCATTCTCAACCGCCCGCTCAACACCGACTATGCCCGGCACGCTGCAAGCAACACGCTGAAAAGCCACCAGATCTTCGATTACGCCATCAACGGCACAGAGGCAGGCGCATGACCCACCCGGCCTCAGGGCGTGTGGCCGTTTATACCGAGCCCAACGCGCCCTTCCAGGTTGATTCATACCCCTTGCGTGCGCCGGGTCCAAGGGAAGCATTGGTGCGCGTGAGCATGTCCACCATTTGCCGCTCCGATATCCACTCGTACCAAGGCCATCGACCCAGCCCATGCCCCGGCCTGTTGGGTCATGAGATCGTCGGCCGTATCGTTGCGCTGGGCCAGGAAGTCACATGCGACATGCGCGGTGAAATTCTTGCGATAGGTGATCGCATTACCTGGAGCGAATTCTTCATTCCGCATGGCAACTACTTCACCGACGTGTTGGACCTGCCGCAAAAATCGCCAGGTGTTGAAAAATACGGGCACATGGCCGTTACCACCGCGCCACACCACCATGGCGGCTTTGCAGAATATTGCTACGTTCTGCCCAAGTCGTGGATCCTGCGACTGCCTGACTCTTTAACCGATGCTGAGGCCGCACCCATCAACTGCGGTGTCGCCACCATGGTGGCAGTGACCGAGGCGGCCAACATCCGACTAGGTAGCACCGTGGTTGTCCAGGGCCTGGGGTTGCTGGGCTTGTACGGTGCCGCACTGGCCAAGTCACGCGGTGCGCGCTATGTCATCGGCCTGGACATTCATTCTGCGCGACGTGCCCAGTCCCATCGTTTCGGGGTGGATCTGGCACTCGACCCATCGATGGACAAAGTACAACTGCTTGAAGCCATCAACGCACATTGCCAACCCGTAGGCACCGACGCAGTCATCGAAGTCTGCGGTGTAGCAGAAGCCATCAACCTGGGTCTGGACATGGTTCGAATTGGCGGCACCTATGTCATTGCCGGGCTGGTAAGCCCGGGCGCCCAGGTCACGATCGATGCAAACCGCATTGTGCGCAAGATGGTGACTCTGCGTGGAATCCACAACTACCATCCGCGCCACTTGGTCGAGGCTCTGGATTTCGTGGTTGCAAACAAGACTCGCTACCCATTTTCCGAACTGGTGGACGCGCGCTATCCGCTTGATCAAGTCACCCAGGCGATGGCTGATGCCTCCTCGCAACGCGTCCTGCGTGCCGCCATTGTTCCCTGAAGAGCCAAGCCATGAACACACCCATTCTGCTTACCCCAGGGCCGCTGACAACAAGCGCTCAAACCAAGCAAGCCATGCTGGTTGACTGGGGTTCATGGGACCAATCGTTCAACCAGCTCACCGCCTCGGTTTGCCACGACATCACGCAAATTGCAAACGGACAGGACACTCATGTGTGTATCCCGCTGCAAGGCAGTGGGACCTTTGCGGTCGAAGCGGCCTTGGGTACCCTGGTGCCGCGTGGTGGCAAGGTCTTGGTGCCTAACAACGGCGCCTATTGCCAGCGGATAGTTCGCATCCTGGGCTACCTGGGGCGACAGGCCGTGGTCATCGACCATCGCGAGGATGAACCCGCAAACCCCGAGCGCATCGAAGCGGCCCTGGCTGCCGATACCCACATCACCCACGTGGCGCTGGTCCATTGCGAGACCGGTACCGGCATCTTGAACCCCTTGCATGAGATCGCGCAGCGGGTGGCCGATCAAGGCCGCAGCCTGATCGTGGACGCGATGAGCTCGTTTGCTGCACTGCCCATTGATCTGGCCTGCACGCCCATCGATGCACTGATCGCAGCCTCCGGCAAATGCCTTGAAGGCGTGCCGGGCATGGGCTTCGTGATTGCACGTCAGGACAAAATCGCGGCCGCTTCCGGTACTTGTCACTCACTTGCCCTGGATCTTCACGATCAATGGGCGTATCTGCGCAAAACAGGGCAATGGCGCTTCACGCCGCCCACCCATGTCGTCGCCGCCTTGCGTGCAGCCCTCGACCAATTCCTTGCAGAGGGCGGCACAGCTTCGCGCGGTGCCCGCTATCAGAACAACTGCAATACCCTGGTGAAGGGCATGCGTGAGCTTGGTTTACACACGTTTCTGGCCGATGAACTCCAGGCGCCCATCATCGTGACATTTCATGCGCCGGCCCATCCTGACTTCGATTTCAACAGGCTTTACCAAGGCGTGCGCGACAAGGGATTTATCCTTTATCCCGGAAAACTGACCCAGATCGAAACCTTTCGTGTGGGATGCATTGGCGCCATCGGTACGCACGAGGTCTCGCTCGCCGTCGACGCGATTTCCCAAACACTGCGCGAGCAAGGGATTCATTTCTAATCGACCTTCCTCCACAGGACCGGACCATGACAACTGCAACATCGGACCAACAGCCGACACTCGACACCCTGACGTCCATTTACGATGGTCGCGCCACTGGCCAATACGGCCTGACCCTCATTAACCAGCGCGCGCATGCCGTGCAATCCGCCTACCACGCGCGTGCTCAAGGTTTGCCCGCGTCTCTTGTGGTTGCTGCCTTGCTGCACGACATTGGCCACATGGTGCATGACCTCGGCGACCATCCTGCCGCCTTGGGCACCGATGACCAGCACGAAAACATTGGCGCAGACTGGCTCAAACGCTATTTCGGTCCAGGCGTGACCGAGCCGATCCGTTTGCATGTCGCGGCGAAGCGCTACCTTTGTACAGTGGAGCCGGACTACTTCGAAAAGCTGTCAGACGACTCCATTGAAAGCCTGTCGTTGCAGGGTGGCAGGATGACTGAGAAGGAAGTGGCTGCATTCATGCTGGAACCCTACTGTGAGGGCGCGGTGGCGCTACGCCGCATCGATGAGCTTGCCAAGGACCCCAATGGGCCAATGCCGCAGTTCGGAGAATTCGCACCGGAGATTTTGCAAACAGCGGTTTTTGGCGTGGCCCCTTAAAGAACTCGACGCAACTTCGAGCAGTCCTTTTTGAACCGTTTGTTGTGGGTCCCGGCCGAAAACTGAGCCATTTTCAGGAGTTGTACCGACCCAAGATTGAGCGGAATGCCTCATTTGACTT
>CANFIC010000209.1 GCA_947446685.1 Burkholderiales bacterium | reverse complement strand
CAGTACACGCGGTCATGAAGAGAGGATCGAGCGGGTGCTGGGCCATATGGTGCAAAACGCGTTCGACGCGAGCCCCACCGATTCGTCTGTCCGCCTGCAACTTGACCGGAGCGGTAGCCAAGCGCGGGTGCAGATCGCTGATCAGGGCTGCGGTATGTCGGATGAATTCATCCGCCAGCGGCTCTTCAAGCCGTTCCAGACCACCAAGGCCAGCGGCATGGGAATCGGCGCCTACGAGAGCTACCAATACCTGCGCGAACTGGGTGGCGCGATCAATGTCCAGAGTCAGCCTGACCAGGGAACGACGGTGACCATTTTGTTGCCGCTATTGCATATCGAGATGGCTCCAGCGCTGCCGATGAGGAAGACCGGATGAATCATGAACAAGCCATGCTGCTGATCGTCGAGGACGATCCGGCATTGCAAAAACAACTCAAATGGTCGCTCGACCGCTTCGAGTCGGTGGTCGCAGGCGACGGCGCCAGCGCGTTGCTGCAGTTCCGGCGTCACAAGCCCGCGGTGGTGACACTGGATCTGGGATTGCCGCCGGACCGTGATGCGGTCGCCGAAGGCTTCAAATGCCTGGAGACGTTCCTGGCGATCGATCCTGGCGTCAAGATCATCGTCTTGACCGGCCAGAATGATCAGACCAATGCGCTGCGCGCAATCAGGCTAGGTGCTTACGACTTTCTGGCCAAGCCGGTCGAACCAGAAATGCTGAGCTTGACGGTCGAAAGGGCTTTCCGGCTCTATGAGCTGGAGCTTGAAAATCGTCGTTTGCTGAGCTTGCAGCAGACCGATGCCGTCGGCGGCCTGTTGACTCGGGACGCTGCAATGCAGCGGATCTGCCGGACGATCGACAAAGTGGCATCGAGCAATCTGACCGTCCTGCTGCTCGGCGAGAGCGGCACCGGCAAGGAGGTTCTGGCGCAAGGACTGCATCAGGCTTCCGGGCGCCGGGGCCGTTTCATCGCGATCAACTGTGCTGCCATCCCCGAGAATTTGCTGGAAAGCGAGTTGTTCGGCTATGAACGCGGCGCATTCACCGGTGCGAGCAAGACCACCCTCGGCAAGATCGAGACCGCCAATGGGGGCACGCTGATGCTGGACGAAATTGGCGATCTGCCGATGTCCCTGCAAGCCAAATTGCTGCGCTTCCTGCAGCAGCGCACGATCGAGCGGGTTGGTGGGCGCCAGGAGATCGCCATCGATGCCCGCATCGTCGGCGCGACGCACCAGGACTTGCGCAGCCGCATCAGCGATGGGCGGTTCCGCGAAGACCTCTATTACCGCCTGGCCGAAATCATCGTCGATATACCGCCGCTGCGCGACCGGCATGGCGATGCGGTGTTGCTTGCCCATGCCTTCCTGCGCCGATTCGCGGCCGAGCAGAGGCGCCCGTCCTTGAGCTTCTCGGATGACGCCTTGCGTGCGATTGCCGCCCATGGCTGGCCAGGCAATGTTCGCGAGTTGCAGAACCTGCTCAAACGTGCCGCCATCATGTCGGAAGGCCTGCGGGTCACTGCGGTAGATCTGGGGCTGGCGCCGACTTCCACCGAACAACCGATGGCTGAACTCGATCTGCGTGCGGTGCGCGAGCGCGCCGAACGACAAGCATTGCTGGCGGCAATGGCCCATAGCGATGGCAATGTCTCCCGCGCTGCTGACCTTCTCGGCATCAGCCGACCAACCCTTTATGACCTGATGAATAAATTGAACCTCAATCCCGCGACCCAGACCATTGACAAGGAAATCCAATGACATCCAATCTTCACCGCCGGTCTCTGGCCGCAAGCCTTGCCGCCATAGGCGGCGCGCTGCTGCTTGTGGCCTGCTCGGGGGAATCACCCGAAAGCCTGCTCGCCGCAGCCAAGACCAGGCTGGCCAGCGATGACAGCAAGGGCGCGATGATCGAGTTGAAAAACTCCTTGCAGAAGGACCCGAAATCTGCCGAGGCCAGGTTCTTGCTGGGCAAGACCTTGCTCCAGACCGGCGATGTAGCGGGCGCGGCCATCGAGTTGGCCAAAGCAGCCGAACTCGGCTATTCCAGCGAAGCCTTGGCGCCGCCGCTGGCGCGTGTGCTGCTGCTCAAGGGCAAGGCTGTTCAGCTGATCGCCGAATATGGTGAATTCAAGATTGCCGACCCAAAACTCTTGTCCGAGTTGAAAACCACGTTGGCAAGCGCCTATGCGGGGCTGGACAAAATCCAGCAAGCGCATGAAAGCGTCGAGGCGGCGTTGGCGGCTGATTCTGGTAATGCCGCTGCACGCTTGTTGATGGTGCGCTTGCTTGCTTTTGAAAAGAAAACCGACGAAGCGCTGGTCGCGCTGGAGCAGACGCTGAAAATCCACCCCAGCCACAGCGAAGCTTGGCAGTTGCAGGGCGACCTTTTGATGCTTGATGTCAAGAATGATGGACTGGCGCTGCAGTCCTATCGCGAAGCGCTCAAGCATGACAAGAACAATGTTTCAGCCCATGCCGGCATGATTCAGTTGCAAATGACTCGTCGCGATTTTGATGCGGCCCAAAAGGCGCTTTCGGAGTTGCAATTGATTGCACCTAAGGCACCCCAGACTCATTTTTTTGCAGCCTTGCTCGCGCTCGAGCACAAGGACTTGAAGATGGCGGACGAACAATCGCAAGCGCTGCTGGCCTTGCGTCCTGGCAGCGCCAAAGCCCTGCAACTGGCTGGGTCAATCAAGCTTCAGCGTGGCAACCTCGCGCAGGCTGAAACTCATCTGAAGCAAGCCCTTGACGCTGCACCCGGGGCAAATGCTGCCAGGCAGTTGTTGGCCCGAACGCTGCTGCAAGCCGGTGATGCAAAGAAGGCGTTGGAGACATTGCAGCCGCTCCTTGATGAAAAATTGCCGAACGCCGAGGCCCATGCCACGGCTGCCGAAGCGCATTTCATGCTCGGCAATTTGAATGCTGCCGAACAGAATCTCAGCCAGGCAGCCAGGCTCAATCCAGGCGATTACAAGAGCCGAACTGCGCTGGCGATGGTGACCATTGGCAAGGGGCGCGCTGAGCAGGGTTTCGACGAGTTGCGAGCGATTTCTGCGGTAGATCCAGGCGTTTCCGCCGACCTGGCGCTGATCAATTCGCATGTCATCAAGAAGGACTATGACAAAGCGCTTGCGGCAATTGGCAAGCTCAAACAGAAACAGCCCGGCCAGCCTCTGGCAGCAAACCTGCTCGGGCGGCTTGAGCTGCAGCGCGGCAATCGCTTGCCGGCTCGCCAGGCTTTTGAAGCAGCGATCAAGGTCGATCCAGCCGATATGCCGGCGCTGATGACTTTGGCCGCAATGGACCTTGAAGACAAGAAGCCTGCTGACGCGGTACTGCGGTTCGAGAGGCTGCTTGAAAAGGATCCTGCGAATCTGCAAGCGCAAATGGCCATCTTAAATTTGCGCAAACAGGCTGGCGCAGGCAATGCTGAACAGATCGAAAGACTGAACAAGGTGATCAAGCAAAGCCCCGTCGCCGTGGCGCCGCGCCAAGCTTTGATTGCTCTTTGGGAGGGCCAAATGGAGAGGAAACAGGCGCTCGCTGCTGCTCAGGACGCAGTTGCGGTCATTCCCGATAACGCCGAGCTCCTGTCCGCGCTGTCACGGGTACAGATGGCGTCGGGGGATTTCAATCAGGCGCTGACTGCCGCTAATCAGGTGGTGCAGTTGCAGCCGGGCCAGCCACAGGCCTTGGTGCAAGTCGCCGAACTTTACGCCGCAAATAAGGATTTGCCGGCAGCCATCCAGGCGTTGAAGCGCGGGCTGTCGCTGAAGGAGGATTTCCTGCCCGCACAGTTCATGCTGGCAGCGCTGCTGACTGAAAGCGGACGCAATGCTGAGGCTTTCGGCATTGCAAGCAGTATCCAGAAACAACGGCCGCTCAAACCTGCCGGCTTTCAACTTGAGGGTGATCTTCACTTCGCCGCGCGTAAATGGGATGCCGCATCCATCGCTTATGGCAAGGCCTTGGATCGGCAAGCGGGAACGGCGCTGGCCATCAAGCAGCATCAGGTCCTGATTGCCGCAGGCAAGAAAGAAGACGCAAACAAGCAACTGGAGCAGTGGCTGGCCAAATACCCGAAAGATGCGGCCTTCATGTCATATCTGGGTGAGCTCGCATTGACCCAAAGTGACTTTTTGAAAGCCCAACAGCGTTATGGGGAAGTCTTGAAACTGCAACCCGACAATGCAGTCGCAGCCAACAACATGGCCTGGATTCTCAGCAAGGAGGGCAAGCCAGAAGCGCTTGCCTATGCTGAAAAGGCAGTGGCTCTGGTGCCGAAGGAATCCGCCTTTCTGGATACTCTGGCGCAGATTCATTCCGGCGCCGGGCGCCTTGAGCGGGCGCTTGAAATCGAAAAGCAGGCGGTGGCCCTGTCCCCTGAATTCCCCCCGCATCGATTGAATCTGGCTCGGCTCTATCTGAAAATCGGTAAGAAGGCCGAGGCTTTCGAAGAGTTGAAACAGTTGGCTGCGTTGGGCGACAAGTTCGATCAGCAGGCCGAGGTCAAGCGTTTGCAATCGACGCTTTGACTTTTATCCGGGATTGATGCTGTTTCGGCTAACCGATGTCAATTCAATAGGTGGTTTCAATGAGCAAGATTCGTCGCAACAGCATCAAGAAAAGCTTTCATCAGGGTTTACGGCGGGTTCTGAATTTCATGCCCAAGCAGTCGAGATTCCGGATCTATCGCAATCTGGTCGATTGCGACCCGGCGCCGGATGTCAGGTTGGTCTTGAAAGTCGCCGAAACCAGGGAGGAACTGGAAGCGAGCTTTCGCATCCTGCATGACGCCTATGTTGCCAGTGGCTTCATGAAGCCGGATCCTTCGGGTATGCGAGTCACTGCCTACCATGCGCTGCCGACGACGACCACGCTCTGCGCCAAGTACGACGATCGGGTGGTGGGCACGATCTCGATGATTCGGGACGGAGTCTTCGGGTTTCCGATGCAGAGCATCTTCGACTTGGAACTGGTGCGTGCGCAAGGCGGAAAAATCGCCGAGATCTCAGCCCTGGCCATTCATCCTGACTTCCGCAAGACTGGCGGCTGGATCCTGTTCCCCTTGATGAAATTCATGCATGCTTATTGCACCGAATATTTCGATACCCGCCACCTCGTCATCGCTGTCAACCCAGACAAGATCGAACTTTACGAGTCGCTGTTGTACTTCCAGCGACTGCAGGAAAAGGTCGTCGCCAACTACGATTTTGTCAACGGGGCGCCGGCGGTTGGTGCTTCGCTGGACTTGAGATATGCCAAGGAAACATTCCGTCAAGGCTACCGCGGCAAGCCCTTGCGCAAGAATCTGTATGAATACTTCTGCAATCTCGATCTGCCCAATATCAAGGCGCCGCCGCGCCGCTATTTCACGACCAACGACCCGGTGATGACCCCGGAGCTGCTCGACTATTTCTTCAACCAAAAAACGCGGCAATTTGCCGGTCTGGACGAGCGCAAGAAATCGCTGCTCTGGTCGATCTATGACCATATTGATTTCCGCCGGATCCTGCCTGGCTTGCCTGTGGCATTGAGCAGCGCCCATCCGCTGCGCCAGCATCAGCGCTATTCATTGCGCTGCCCGGGGCAGGTGACGATGTCAAGCGATCTGGGCCCCTTGACCTTTGACTTCGAGGTCATCGAGATTTCGCTCTCGGGTTTCCAGGCCGAATGCGCAGCTGATTTTCCGATTGGCTTGAGCGGCGAAGCTTCGATCGAACTCGGTGCTGCGGAGCATTCGGTCGTCCATGTCACCGGCATGCGCCGCAAACGCGTCAATGGCAACGCCTTCATCGGTTTCAAGCTGGCCGAACCCGATCAAGTCTGGCGCCATTGCGTGGCAGCGATCGAGACCGGCTTTACCAGTTCTGACCTGCTGCAATGAAGCGCCGCGCCGTTTTGATGGCAGGTCTGAGCGCCTCGCTGTCTGGCACTCTGCGGGCATCCCCAAGCTTGGTCGAACTGATCGAGCGCAGCAAACCCTCGGTCCTTCTGATCGGCAGCTATGCTGAAACAGACAGCCCGCGATTCGGCTTCCGCGGCAGCGGCTTTGTGGTGGGCGATGGCAACCTTGCAGTGACCAATGTCCATGTGCTGCCGCAGATCGACAGCGCAGGTGAAATGGCGCAGCGCCGCGTCACCGTGCAGGTGCCCGCCGGTCGCGGCTTGTGGAGCATGCGCGGCGCCCGGATCGTCAGGCTCGACCGTTCCCATGATCTGGCCTTGTTGCGCTTCGACGGCCCGGCAGTTCCCGCTTTGCAGTTGGCGGCTCCAGAAGCTGTGCAGGAAGGACTGGCGGTGGCCTTCATCGGCTTCCCGATCGGCCATATGCTCGGCTTCGCGCCGGTGACCCATCGAGGGATGATCTCCTCAATTGTTCCGATCGCTCAGGCCCAGCGCGGCGCGCAAAGCCTCAATGAAACAGCCATCCGGCGCTTGCGTGAGGGCAGCTTCGATGTGCTGCAACTTGATGGCACCGCCTATCCTGGAAACAGCGGTGGGCCGGTCTTCGACGCCGAGACCGGCTTGGTCGTCGGTGTCATCAATATGGTGCTGGTCAAGGGCAGCAAGGAGTCGGCGCTGACCCATCCGAGCGGCATCAGCTATGCGATCCATTGCGTTGAGTTGCAACGCCTGCT
>CANFIC010000208.1 GCA_947446685.1 Burkholderiales bacterium | reverse complement strand
GGAAACCCAAGGTCTGGTTGACGCGCTGCTTGCTGATCATCTTCAGATAGAGCGAACCATCCGGCCGTTCCGCCACTTCGGACAGGTAGTTGTCGACGATGCCCTGGCGGTTGGCGTCGAGTTCGACCAAGCCCATCGGCGAAGGCATTTTAAGCGCCTGCATCGCATCGCGGAACTTCTTGTGGTTGTCCGACAGGTCGCCGTTGACCTTGGCCAAAGCCGCCATCGAGGCCTTGGTGTTGATGTAATAGGTCATCGCGTTGAACGACGGCGAACCCAATCCGTCCGGATATTTCTTCTGGTAAGCCGCGACCAGGGCGACCCACATCGGCTCGGTGTTGCTCTCCGTGATCGGGCCGGCAGTGACGACGCCGACCGTGCCTTTCTTGAAGTTGCCCTTGGTGCTCAGCACATTCCGGTCGACCGTCGCGGTGCCGGAAATGATCGGCTTCTTGCCACCGGCCTGCTGATACTGGGTCAGGAAATTGACCGCATCGGCACCTGCGACCAGCAGGTAGATCGCGTCGATATTGTCAGGAATCTTGGCGATGATGGAGTTGTAATCCTTGGTGCCCAGCGGCGCCCAGAAGCGCTGCGCAATGCGTCCGCCCTTCGGACAGAACTCGGAAATGAAACCCGCTACCTGACTGTACGGGAAGGCGTAATCGTCACCCACCGAGACGATGTTGCGGTAGCCCTTGACGTCATAGGCATAGTTGCCCAATCCGGCCTGCCATTGCGCGCCGTCGCCGGTGAATCGGTACAGGTTGGGTGCAGCATCCTTCAGCGTCAATTCCTGCGCAGCCGAGGTGCCCTGGACGAAAGTCTTGTTCGGTTGAGTCTTGGCATATTCCTTGATCGCGAGGCCCTCGCCGCCGGCCAGCGGCCCGATCAGGATGTCGACATTGTCCTGCTCGATCAGCTTCTTGGCCTTGCCCAGCGCCACGTCAGGGCGCCCATTGGACGATTCTTTCAGCACCACGATCTTCTTGTTGCCGATCATGTATTTGATTTCGTCGAGTGCGAGCTCGGTGCCACGGATGGCATCCTGCCCCGACAGGGCCAGCGCGCCTTCCAGCGGCGCGATCAGGCCGATCTTGATGGTGGCCTGTTGCGCCGCCGCGGTGCCGGCAAACGCCGCCATGGTCAGCACCAACAGGGGTTTCAACATGCATCCAGATTGACGTCTTTTCATTACAGTCTCCTTTTGTGATTGAAATCCGGGATCAAGCCAAGGATTCCGTTTGGCGAAAAATACAGGACCAGCAAGAAAGTCGCGCCGACCAGCAGGTTGAAACGCTCGCGACTGAACACCTCGGAGGCAAACACCTCAAGCAGCACATAGACCACCGCGCCGACGAAAGCGCCCAGCGGTCGCTTCTGCCCGCCCAGCACGGCGATCACGAGGATCGCGACATTGGCATTGACGTCGATCGATCCGGGTGAAATCTGCGCGTTGTACCAGGCCAGCAGGATGCCGCCGACACCGGCGATGAAGCCCGAGATCGTGAAGGCGACGACCTTGTAGCGGGCGACGTTGTAGCCCAGCGCCTTGAGCCGGCGCGGGTTGTCACGGATCGATTTCAGTGTCAGGCCGAGCGGGGTTTTTTCCAGATGCAGCACGACCGCCATCAGCAGCGTGGCGCAGCCCAGGATCAACCAGTAAATGCTCTGCACATGGGTCCAGGCGCGGTTGCCGCTGGCGTCAGCGCGCAAAAAGGCCGGGATCACGATGCCGGAAATACCGTCCGAGCCATTGAATATTTCCATGTTCTGCTGCACGAAAAACAGCGTGGCCACGCCGACGGCCAGCGTGAACATCAGCAGATAAACCTCGTAAGAGCGCTGCGAAATCCAGCCAATCAAGGCGGCCACAAGCACCGCTGCGGCCAGCGACAAGGGCGCCGCCAGCTGCCAGGGCAGGGCCATGCCCATGCCGGTGGCATTGGCACTGAACAGGGCGATGCCGTAACCGGCGACGCCGGCAATCGTCATCTGGCACAGCGACACCATGCCGCAAAAGCTCGACAAAAAGGTCAGACTCAGCGCCACGATGCCCAAGGCAAATGCGCGCGCCAGGATGTTCAGGGTCCAGAATTCGGGCAGGTACAGCGGCGCGCCAAGCAGCAGCAGCGCCGCCAGCGCCATGGCCGAAAGTTTCAGCGGCTGCATCAGGCTCTCCCGTACAAGCCGTTGGGCCGCAAGGCGAGCACCGCCATCATCAAGCCGAAGGTGATCGTGATCGCATAGTTCGGGATATAGGCCAGCCCCAGTTGCTCCGACACGCCGACCATCAAGGCGCCGATCGCCGCACCCTTCAGGCTGCCCATGCCGCCGATGATCACCACCACCAGTGACGACAGCAGGAAACGTGCATCCTCGCCCGGTGAGATCGAGAACACCGAGCTGCCAACGGTGCCGGCCATGCCGCAGACAAAAGCACCCAGCATGAACACGATCAGGTAGTAGTAATGGACATTGAACCCCAGGGCCGCCAGCATCACGCGGTCGTCGACGCCGGCCCGCACCGCCATGCCAAGTTTGGTCTTGGCCAGGATCAGCCAGAGCGCCACACCGGTCAGGATCGCGATCGCCATGCAGGCCAGCCGGACCATCGAATAGCTGCCGATCAGCGGCAGGCTGGCCGCACCTTCGATCAATTGCGGCAGTTCGAATTGGTAGGTCAGCGGGCCGAATGTCAGCAGCAACAAGTCAGCGGCGATGATCGAAAAGCCCACGGTCAACAAGGCCTGGCGCAGGTTGTCGCCTTCGGCGCGACGCAACAGCACCAGATGCATGAAGGCGCCGACAGCGGCCGCAGCCACCGCGCCGGCCAGCATGCCGAGCAACCAGCTGGAGCTTTTGTCGGCCACGGCATAGCCGATATAGGCACCGATCAGGTAGAGCGAACCATGGGCCAGGTTGACCGTTCGCAGCAGCCCGAAAATCAGGCTGAAGCCGCTGGCCACCATGAAATACACCGCGCCCGAGGTCAGCCCGTTCAACAGGACGATCAGGATCTGTTTCACGAGCTGCTCGTTACTTCAACTGGTAGACGCTTGCAGCCGTGTTGTAGAAGATCTGATCCAGGTCGGCCTGCGACACCGGCCCGATTGCCGTGATCATGTCGGACACATAGGTTTCGTAGCTGGTCCACATTTTCTCGATCGGGAAGTTCGATCCGAACATGCAGCGGGCAGGGCCGAAACTAGCCAGCGACTCCTGCACGACCGGCCGCATCAGGTCGGCCGAGCAGCGGTGCTCGAAGGTGTTCAGGCCCGAGAACTTGACGTACAAATTCTTGTGCTGACCCAACTCCTTGATGCCGTCAGACCAGATTTTCCAGCCTGCGGGGCTGCGGTCTTCCGGCATGCCGGCATGATTGAGGATGAAAGGCAGGTCGCCGAAGGCGTCGAGCATGCCGCGGATCGGTTTCATCTGCGACGGAAAGATCTGCAGGTCGAAGGGCAGGCCACGCTCGGCGACGCGGCGCAGGCCATCGCGCCACTTGGGCGAATCGAACAGCACCGGGTCTTCAACATAAGCCCAGTTCGGGTTCTGGTGCCAGTGAATCTGCTGGCGCACGCCGCAAACATTGCGGAACGCAATTTGTGCGTCGAGCTTGGCTTCGACATCGTCAGCGCTCAGGTCGATATAGGCGACGATGCCATGCGGGAAGCCGCTGCGGTCGGCCACCGACTGCAGCCATGCGGTTTCATCGAGCGAGCGCTTCGGGTCCCAGTTGCATTGCACATAGACCGACTTCACGACATTGAACTTGCCATGGTCGGCGATGTACTCCTCGACCGGATAGTCGCGGCGGATCGCTTCATAGGGCCCGAAGATGCGCGGGCGCGGTTCCTCGGCCAGCCAGGGCACGTCTTTCTTGAGCCAGATATGGTGATGTGAATCGATGATGCGAGTCGGGCTCATGCGGTCTCCTGAGATTTGATATTTGAGGGTCTTGCCGTTGCGGCAGTCAGGCCGACTCGCGTCGTGCGACCTGTTTGCCAGCTTGTGTCGGGCGTATTCAATGCCGGCTGATGGTACTTCTGATCACTTGCAGGGTAAATGGGCGACGAGACCACAAACTGCTATCAATGCCGATAGCAATCAGGCCGCGGACTTGTCATGGTTCAGCCTCAGATTCTCGGAAAAATAGTCGATGAAGGCGCGCACCCGCGGCGAGAGATTGCGGGGCGAGAGGTAGACGATCGAGATGTTGATCGTGCCCAGCGTCCATTCCGGCAGCACCCGCACCAACTCGCCCGAACTCAATTCATCGCTGACCACATACTCGGCCACCGGCGTAATACCGGTGCCGTTGATGGCAAATTGTTTCAGCAACAGGCTGTTGTTGACGCTGCAAAATGCGTTGACCGTGACCCGCGCGGGGCGCCGGTTGCTGCTGCGCAGGTTCCAGGTATTGGTCTGCGGGTTGCGCGAGAAAACGATGCAACGATGGTTGGTCAGTTCCGCCGGCGTGGCGGGCACACCGTACTCGGCGAGATAGGCCGGCGAGGCGCAGAGGATGCGGTCGGTCTGCCCCAGCAGGCGCGAATTCAGCAGCGGATCGCGCGACACTTCCATCCGGATCGCGGCATCGATGCGATGTTCGGTGAGGTCGAGGAACTCATCCGAGCTGAGGATTTCGAGCTGGATCTGCGGATAGGCAGCGGCGAAACCCGGCAACACCGACCCCAGTTTCACGATGCCGAAGGTCATCGGGACGGTGATGCGCAAGGGTCCGGCCAGATCGGCACGCTGGCCGGTGATGAAGTCCTGGGCGCGCCGGTAGCAGGTCACGATCTCGGCGCAATGCTGGTAATAGCCGATGCCTGCACTGGTCAGCGACACCGATCGGGTGGTGCGGTTCAAAAGCCGGGTGCCGATGCGCTTTTCCAGCCGGGTGACCGTGCGCGACAGGTTGGCGGGTTCCACCCCCAGCGACTGCGCCGCCTTGGCGAAACTCATGCAGTCGGCCACGGTCACAAAGGCCATGATGTCGGCGAAGTTCTGTCCGTCGGGTATGCGCATCGGTGTCCTGTCTGGCCCTGCTGGCTTGCGAAAAGTTCGCCCTGCTCAGGTCGACTTGGGAAAAGTGAATTCGGGGTGCAGGTCAAGCCTTGCGATGCGCGGCCTGTCGCCGCTGCTGAACTGCGCATTGACCCGGAAGATACCCAGCGGGGCTGTGATCAGCACCGGCGGCACCGGTATCTGCCCGTTGTCGCTGGCATAGGCGCTCAGGTAGGCGACGACGTTGCCACCGCTGTCGCCGGTGACCAGGAAATTGCTGACGATATGGCAGATGTAATAGGTCACCGGCCGCGCCTGCATGGCCTGCAGGATGTCGGCACGGCCACTCAGCAATCGACCCTGGCGCAGCCAGACGCCATCGGGTTCGAACAGGTCCACCAAGTCCTCATAACGGCGCTGGTCGAGGTAATAAAACAGCCGCGTCAGTTGCTGCTGGCAATGCCATTCGCGTTGCATGTCGACTTCCATCATTCGTCCCCCTGTGGCTGTAACAGCCCGTTCATTGATGCCTGCAAGTCAGCCCGAAGGCCGGTCGCGCACGGCCCTAGGCCCCGGCTTGCACAGGGTTCGACAGCCGGCCGATCCTCGATATTTCCACTTCCACCAGGTCACCCGGCCGCAGCCACAGCGGCGGCTTGCGGGCAAAGCCCACGCCTTCAGGCGTGCCGGTCGCGATCACATCGCCGGGACGCAATTCGGTCCAGCTCGAGATATAGGCAATGATGCCGGCGACATCGCAGATCATGTCGTCGATCCCCTTGCTCTGCACGACGACGCCATTGATGCTTGTGCTCAGATGCAATTGCGAGGGATCGGGAATTTCGTCGGCGGTGACGATGCAAGGACCCAGCGGGCCGGTGCTGGGGAAGTTCTTGCCGGCGATGAGGAAATGCTTGAACTGCACGTCGCGCACCGAGCCGTCGTTGAAACAGGTATAGCCAAATACATGGTCCAGCGCGCTGCTGGCCGGTATATGACGGCCACCGCGGCCGATCACGATCGCCAGCTCGCCTTCGAAATCGAAGTCGTCCGACATCGCGGGCTTGATCATCGGTGCACCGGAGCCGACCAGGGTATCGGCAAAGCGCGTGAAGACTTGCGGGAATACCGGAATCGGGAAACCGCCTTCAGCCGCATGGGCTTTGTAGTTCAGGCCGACACAGAGGATCTTGCCCGGCTCGGGGATCGGTGGCAGCCAGCGCAGGTCGGCCAGCATATGGTCGGCCGGCAGATCCGACAGCGTCGGATCGTGCAGTAGCGGGCTGCCGATGGCCGAACGCAAGTCGGGATATTGCGCACCATAACGGCGGCCCAGGTCGATGACCCGGTCACCGACCTGCAGACCCCAGGACGGCAGATCGCCAACAAGAAAACTGACCAGCTTCATCGATACTCCTTGGGTGGAACAGGGTCTGGCCATGCCGGGAACAGGACAACTTGACCGTCGCGCCAGGAGAAATCCTAACCTGCCCCTTCAAGGCGGCAAAATCGAATGACGATATAAGGAAAATCCGTGTGATGAATGGCTTCCTGCCCATCGGCTCAGTTCGCACAGGGTACAGCGAATGAAGCTGGCCGCCGTCGACCTCAACTTGCTGCTGGTGTTCGATGCGCTGATGCTTGAGCGC